>NZ_JBQMWH010000007.1:0-188734 GCF_053470345.1 Thalassotalea agariperforans
TCGGTTTTAATCGATTTAGCGGCTTGCTTCGCAAACGCTTCAAGTTCTTTCTTATTCATAGTCTGCCTATCCTAAACCCTACATGGGTATTAATGATAGGCAGTTACACAGATTTTGTTACAGGGTCCTTTTTAATCATTGCTTCAGTAACAAAATCTATGCATCTAACGCAACTTCACGATGATATTCTGCAAAAATCTGATTTTTTCCGTTTTGCTTAGCAATATAAAGTGCTCTGTCAGCTTCATTAATCATCATTTCAAAATTATCTAACGTTAGCGGCGCATTTTTAAAGTTACCGGCATAAGTACCGGCAACACCAAGACTCGCCGTAATAGACAAAGGCACTTGATTAATAGTAATACTAAGTGTTTGAATTGCTAGCCTTATACGCTCCGCCTGAACAAGTGCTTGTTCTTGTGATGTTTCAGGTAAAAACACAATAAACTCTTCCCCGCCCCATCGAGCAGATATATCACCTTTTCGACAAGTATTACTTATACATTTTGCAACGTCATGTAAGACTTTATCGCCAGTATCGTGACCGTATAAGTCATTAAACTTCTTGAATAGGTCAATATCAATTAACACAAAAGCTGCATCTCGTTGTTCACGAATAATAGATTGCCAAATCGGCTTGGTTAAATACTGAAAACCACGACGATTATTGAGTTGCGTTAAAGTATCTGTTCGAGCATATGTTTCTGCAATTAATTTATCAAATTGCGCCATTCGAAATTGTCTGGCTAAAATAACCGCCAATAAAATAGCTTCAAAGGCCATTCCTGCTTCAATCGCTTTAAAAGTATAATCATTATAAGGAACCACAACGCCGGCAACCGCTAATGTAGTTACTGTAATGCATATAGCCGCAAGAACTGACGAGAATAAAAAAATACGCGCAAATGCTATTTTTGCATATAACGCCCGAACGCCCATCACAATAAAGAAAATAACAAAAGTGGTGTTTAATATAAATGCTAAGATTAATGAGATAAAAAGTTGATTTAAAATAAAGCCAACTAGCATAGCTATTGGAATAATAACTGTCGTTCGCCAAACAAATTTATCTAAACTTGGTGCGTATTCTTTTGTCATTAATAATACCCGCGCAAAATGTAAGCCCGCTACGCTATAGGTGATCATTAAAAAGATATTTAACCAATCTTGAAAATACGCGCCAAAATCGTAAATAATAAAGGTATGTAATAACCCAGTATATGACAGGCTATTTAACACAAAACCAATGAGATACGCGCTGTATAAACCATATTCTATTTGACGAATACCAAAAAACAGCACTAAGTTATAAAGTGCTAATGCCAGCATAATTCCGTATAACACCCCATATTGATATCCATTAGCGATATCATTATCTATTGCTTTTTTAATGGAACGTAATTTTACCGGTACGGCCATAGGGCCTTTTGTTTCAATTCGAATAAAAACCTCTGTTTGCCCTTGCAAAAAAGCATGTTCAAACGCATAAAACCGATATGGCATCGGCCTTTGTTCAAAAGGAAATGCATCTCCACCGGGGATATGTTGAATAACCTCTCCTTGGTATACTAGCCAAGTATCAATATAATCTAACCATGGTGTTTCAACCGCTAAACGATATTTCTGTGCCAACTCACTCGTATTATTTACGGTAAACTTCATCCAAACAGGCGCAACATCTAAGCCTAATGATATAGAATTACTGGTGCCTTTTTTTGTTGATGAAAAATTAAAAGTATCACGCGCTTGAGCTAACGTTAACTTACCACGTGATTCTTGGAAATAATGAGTGTGTTTCCCTAATGAGCCTTCACTGATTTGAGGAATATCAAAAGTATCTGCTTTAATGACCGGACTGAATATAAAAATATGCACTAAAAAAAGATAGAACAATAAAAAACGAAATGTTAACTGAGGCATGAAAACACTAACTCCGGGAGGCCAAAATTTTAATAAAACGGTGCAAGATTAAGGCGTATAAAATATTTATAAATTAAAGACTAAATAATCCGTTATTCGATAATGATGATTTTTGCACACTAGCACTAATTTAAAGCTAGATATTTGTACACTGGTACCAATCTAAAACCAATTATTTGCACACAAGTACTAATTTTAGATTGGTAATTAGTATAGTTAAAATAACTTAAAACACAATAAAATCAGCTCAGCCCATCAATATAACCCACACACTTTTTAGCTGATTTTTAGAATCAATATCCACACCATGAGATGATGATAACGTTGAAATAACGTGACTTTCCAATGATAAGCAATAAATCATTTATAAATCCACCTTGCTTAAACGCAATTAAATATCTGAATAACATATAGTTTTTATTTTAACGTAAAAATTTCTAATGTAATTTTACTGATCAACACTGATTAATAATTGACATCTCAATACCTAAAATGAGATTATGCCCACATAAAGAGCTAATGCCCAAAATGAATAATAAAATAGTTTATCTGTTCACGGGTATTAATAATTATTTTTCATATAACCGAAATTGATATTAAACCAACAATATCAATTTTAATAATAAAACACTTTTCACCCGCCATTATACGGTGGTGATGTAAGGAAGGAACAATGGCCAATATTCAAAGAGAGCATTCATTTAGCCAGATGAATGAAGAACAAATGCCTGTTGCCAAGAATAAACTGCATGGCTGGAAACATTTTGCTGGTTTATATGCTGGTGAACATGTAGCCGCTACTGAATTTGTAATTGGAGCGACTTTTGTCGCATTAGGGGCTGCTACCAAAGATATTCTATTAGGCTTATTAATTGGTAATTTATTAGCCATGATGTCGTGGTGGTTATTAACCGCTCCTATTGCGGTTGAAACTCGATTAAGTTTATACAACTACCTTAATAAAATTGCTGGTAACTCAATGACTAAGCTTTATAACTGGGCTAATGTCGTGATATTTTCAGTGATCTCCGCCGCGATGATCACCGTCTCGTCAACTGCGGTTAGATTTTTGTTTGATATTCCTGCCCAGCTGAATTGGTACCCAAATAGTTTTTGGTTTGTTGCTATTGTACTAGCGGTTGGTTCAATTGTGGTCTTTGTTGCTATGTATGGTTTTTCAACCGTGGCTGACTTTTCTAAAATTTGTGCTCCTTGGTTATTTGTTATTTTTATTGCTGGTTCTTTTACTTTATTTCCTGCGTTATCTAATCACGTACTGGGAACAACAACCTTATCAGGTTGGGAAGATTTTATGACCATAGGTGATAGCTCCATTTGGACAGGTTTTACTGGCGATGGCGAAAAAGGTATAGGTTTGATAGAAGTTATAGGCTTTGCATGGGCAGCTAACTCTATTACCCACTTTGGTTTAATTGATATGGCAATATTCCGTTTTGCAAAACGCAAGAGTTATGGTTTATTTTCTGGTGTCGGCATGTTTTTCGGGCATTATCTAGCTTGGATATCAGCAGGTATTATGGGCGCAGGCGCTGCGGTATTATTAAAAACCACCATTACACAACTTGATCCAGGTGATGTTGCTTATCATGCTTTAGGTTTAACGGGATTTGTGATCATTATTATCGCTGGCTGGACAACAGCAAATGCGAACTTATACCGCGCCGGATTAGCAGCTCAATCTATATTTGTTAATCACTCTCGTGAAAAAACCACTGCGGTAGTAGGTATAGTTACCGTAATTATTGCTTGTTTTCCATTTGTATTCTCACAAATGTTACCGTTATTAACTTATGCAGGGTTATTAGTCGTACCGGTTGGCGGCATTGTATTTGCTGAGCATACCTTATTCCCTAAAATAGGCTTAACGCGTTATTGGGCAAAATATCAGAATATTTCAAGAAGCATTCCTGCGATTGCTACATGGGCACTCGCTTTAGTGTTCGGTTTTGGCTTAAATGCTTTAGACGTTATGTCGTTTTATTACTTATTTATTCCGACATGGATTTTCAGCATTGTCGTTTATACCCTATTAGCGAAAGAATATGGCGCTGATAAAAATTACAGCAAAGAAATTGCAGCAGAAACACTCGAGCAAGAGCAAATAATAACGTATCAGGAAAAGCTAGCAATTAATGACACTCCATTTGTTCAAGATACCCGCGTATTAAGTAAATTATTAAATACAGTATCAACGGTATCTTTATTAATTATTGCCGCTTTTGCTTCCCAAGTGATGTTTTTTAGCTCAACCATGGAAATGTATGACGCTAACAAAGCTCAATTTGAATTTTACTGTTTCATCTTAACCATTGTTTATTTTATCAGTTCATATATCGCCTTAAAACGCCAAAAAGCTCTGAACTGCAGTAGTGCTGACATTGAAGTAAATTCAGCAAAAGCGATCAGCTAACTAGGCGCTGAGCAAAGTAAAAATAAAACACGCGCCATTGATTGTTATTTACCGTATTAATCAATAGCGCATATAACATCAGTGAAATTGGGTCGCCAGATAGACTGGCTACCCCGTGATATATAGGTTAAACCCTATTTAGTAAGGCCAAAACATGACTAACATTGCCCAAAACAACAAACAAACACATTCGTTAAATCAACTAACCTTAGCTGATTTACCTAACCATATTGATATCCCCACTTATGATCGTAGCCAATTAAAAGCAGGTATAGTGCATATTGGCGTTGGTGGTTTTCATCGCGCCCATCAAGCAATGTATATCAATGAATTATTAAAAACACCAGGCTCTGAACAATGGGCCATTTGTGGCGTTGGTTTATTAGAAAACAATCGCGCTTTACGTGACATTTTAGTCAAACAAGATTATTTGTATTCGTTAGTCGTTCGCCATCCTAATGGCCAAATCGACAATAAAGTCATAGGGTCGATGATCGACTTTATCTTTGCGCCTGACAATAAACAACATGTTATTGATAAAATAGCGCATAGCGATACCAAAATTGTTTCGTTAACTATTACAGAAGGTGGCTACAACTTACACCCTACAACTGGTGACCTTGATTTAGACAACCCAGGTATTGCACATGACATTGCTAATCCTAACGATCCAAAAACTGCTTTTGGCTATATTGCCGCGGGTTTAAAACTGCGTAAAGCGCAAGGCATGAAAGCGTTTACTGTGCAGTCTTGTGACAACATCCAGCACAATGGTGCTGTAACGCGTAAAATGTTGCTTACTTTTACCCAGCAGCAAGATCCTGAGCTGAGCCAATGGATTGCCGCGAATGTTGAATTTCCAAATGCGATGGTAGATCGTATAACGCCAGTAACAACTCCAGCTGATATCGAATACGTAACAAATACGTATGGCTTAATTGATGAATGGCCGATTACTTGTGAGTCATTTTCGCAATGGGTTATTGAAGATAACTTTAGCGATGGCCGCCCTAACTGGAATTTAGCCGGTGCACAATTTGTTAGTGATGTAACACCATTTGAAAAAATGAAAATCCGCTTATTAAATGCAGGTCATTCGGTATTAGGTTTATTAGGTTCTATTCATGGTTACGCGACCATTGATGAAACGGTTTCTGATCTTGATTTTGCCGAATATTTACGCGCTTTTATGGATTTAGAAGTAACACCGTTATTAGATGAACTTGACGGTTTAGATTTAAACCAATATAAAGATACCTTAATTGAGCGTTTTTCAAACCCAAATATTAAAGACAGCTTGGCACGTATTTGCTCAGAAAGCTCAGCAAAATTACCAAAATTTTTACTCGCTACTATTAACGAAAACTTAGCAGCTGGTCGTGATTGCTCATTAGCCATTTTGGTTATTGCTACTTGGTGCTTATATAGTGATAAACAAGTAAACCAAGCAAATATGCCATTAGATATTCAAGATGCCATGCGCGACGAGCTAGCTAAATATGCTCAGCAAACACCAAATGATATGTTTGCCTTTTTAAAAATTAACAGCTTATTTGCCAACTTAATAGAACAAAAGGCCTTTAGCCAAAAATATGCTGCCGCCATTACCGCTTTATATTCGCCAAGCAGCAATATTAAAAAAATAATGGCACAAACCCTAAATCATAAACGTACTCATACTGTCGCGGAGGCCTCGTAATGAATAGCTTATTTATCAATCATAAAGCGCCAAGCGACATTAGTATTAGTTGTTTTGGTGAAATATTATGGGACTGTTTTGCTAGCGGCAAACGTTTAGGTGGTGCGCCACTGAATGTTTGTTTAAGGTTAAACTCACTCGGTATCAAAGCACAAATGTTAAGCGCCGTCGGCAACGATGCTCTAGGGCAAGAATTAATTGATATTATAAAACAACGTCAACTCAATACTGATTTTATAACAATAAATCCCGAGAAAAAAACCAGTACTGTGGAAGTTACATTAAATGATAGCGGCTCAGCATCATACGAAATTGTTGCTGATACGGCTTGGGATAATATTGCCTTAACACCAGCACTAATTGAACAAGTAAAATCGTCAGATATTTTTGTTTTTGGTAGTTTAATTGGCCGTGAGCAAGTGTCATTAAATACCTTAAAGCAACTAATAGGTATTGCTCAATTTAAAATATTCGATGTTAATTTACGCAAACCACATTATGATTTAGCCATGTTAATTGAGCTAATGAAGGCCGCTGATTTCATCAAGCTAAATGATGATGAATTATATGAAATAGCCCATGCCATGGGTTCAAAATTTAATTCATTAGAGCAGAACTTAGAGTTTATTGCCGAGCAAACCAATACGCCTTATATCTGTGTGACTAAAGGTAATCATGGTGCTTTACTGAAAATTAATGATAAAAATTATTATAACTCTGGTTACTTAATTAACGTGGTTGATACTGTCGGCGCTGGCGACTCATTCTTAGGCTCCTTGATTTATCAGCTATGTAATACCACAAATGCTCAATACGCAGTTAACTTTGCCTGTGCTGTTGGCGCTATGGTAGCACAAAGCCACGGCGCAACACCTGAATTGCCAATGCAAGATATTGAACAGTTTATGAATCCTAAATAACCTGAGTTCGGGATAATACCAATCCGTATAAGAAAATGATCGCTTAGCGAGAATTTAAAGGCACAGAGGCAAAGCATTGATTGAAGACGAAACCATGGATGGTGGAGGTAGAGCGACTCAGGAGACAAAGCCGAGAATGGTTATTCTCGGTAACTGCTCCTGCGTTTCCCTAATGTTCAACATCCATGTGGGAACGTATGCGCACCATGATAACTGCACAAAATTTATTGGATGTAGAATATCTATCTCTTCACAAATTTTGTTTATTCTAATGCCGCCCATACCGTTCTATGTGGTTCTATGTAAGCACTTTTTTATACGGAATGGAATAACAACTTGCTTGCTTTGGAGCTAAAAAAAACCACAGAGCTCATTCTGTGGTTTTTTATAAATAAGCAGATATTTTTATCTAGAAAAATAAGAGCAGTGGCTTAAACTTTAGCTTAATTTAACCCGCCTAACTAAAACTTAATCAATACTTAATAAGCGCTCTGCCGTATATTCATTGGTGATCAAACCGGTAATAAGCTTAGATCTTAATGCGCCAAGTATGGCAAAAACCTTCTCTTCACCCGCTGCAATTGCATATACAGGTTTATCAGAATTAACTTTCAACGGGGTACTCGCAACTCGGTCGTTAACCGCACAATCGAGTAAATTACCTTTAACGTCAAAAACCCAGCTAATTAATTCACCAACCGCGCCCTTTTTTTCTAACTCTGCTAATTCAGCTTCCGTAATAAAGCCATCTAAGTGCAGTGGTGAATTTAAACCTAAATTTCCAACTCCCACAAAGGTTACATCCGCTTTAGCGGCTAACGCTAAATTTTTAGCTATGTGCGCTTGCGCATGTAATTGCTCCTTTACTTCCTTGCTAACAGGTAATACCGGCAATGGCATTGGGTAATGTTTAGCGTTAATGTGTTCTGCCATCCGCATAACCACATCATATGATGAAGCGGAGCCATCCGATGCTATATTACCGAGTAACGCCACAATTTGATGTTGCTCACAATTCATTAAAGTCAGTTCTTCTACGCAAGCTCGCAAAACCCGACCGGTGCCCATTGCAAAAACTTTTGATTCGGCTGATCTTAAATGTAGCTCCATAACACTAGCACCCGCTTGTGCTAAGCCTAAAGTCGACGAGGGTTCAGCACCATCACTTGGTACGACGCGACAAAATTCTAAACCAAACCGTTTTTTTAGTTTTTCTTTAAGATCCATACACTTTGCAATTGGATGCTCTAGCCTAACTTTAATAAGTTCTTCACTAACAGATAATGCAACCATTCGCTGCGCCGTTTGACGCGAAACATTGAGTTTTTTGGCAATTTCTTCTTGGGACTTACCTGCAACGTAATACATCCATCCGGCTCTTGCTGCATCGTCTAACTTTCTTACTTCTGAATTAGAACGCTTTACCACGATTTACCTCTCAATTTAAAATGATGAACTAAGCGAAGGAAACATCTCAAATAACTGTTCCCAATGATCTATTGTACTAATACCCTCAGACAACTGGGTAGTAATATTTCTATTTTTCATATGGCTTGCACCCGCAAACCGAATAACCGGCATATTTGCCGCCAAAGCGCCTTTGATCCCTACTTGAGAGTCTTCTATCACTAAGCAATTTTCTGGTGATACCCCCATATTTTTTGCCGCATGTAGAAATAAATCTGGGGCTGGCTTACCTCTTTTTACTTCAGATGAAGTAAAAACTTTGCCAGAAAAATAATCACTAAGACCGGTGTAATGCAAGGAGTTTTTTACTTTTTCTGGGCTACCACTCGTGGCCACACATGATTTAACTTTTAGCTGTGCTAACAACCAAGTTAACTGTTCAGTCGGTTTTAGCTCTTCAGCAAAGGTATTGATCAATTGCCCGCGAAAATTTTCACGAAACTCTGCTGTTAACGTGACGCCAAAATCCGCTAACACTTTAGCCGTGACATGTTCAAAATTAAACCCTAAAAAATGGCGATAAAAATATTCATCAGAAACATCTGCCCCCAGCTTAGCAAGCATTTTAAGTAAAACACGTTTACTCAAAACTTCACTGTCAACTAGAACACCATCGCAATCAAAAATAATTAATTCAATATTATGGTTAAGTGCAGGTTGAGTCTGATTCATGGTAATAGCCTTATTGAATTTATCTTGTGGTAAATGCGTTTCGCTTGCTCTTGATGTTAGTTCTGATGTGCAGGAAAATAAAAACATCCATGCTATTAATGCTATTAGTATTCCAAAGATATCATTGATTTGCAAAAACACCGCCATAAACTTACCACTAAAATGTAAGTTTAATTAAGCTCGTTGTTTATGATGTGTTGGTAAAATTATCTTCAAACTTATAATCAATATTTTAATGCTAGCACTGCAAATAACTTATTGTAGCAATGCCAGCATTAAATTAGTTCTGCAGCTGTTCTAAGCTATCGCAGCTTCTTTATTCATGGTGATCCCTGATTTATCAAAATGAAGTATTTTATGCTCGTCTGCACTTAAATAAATAATGTCACCATAATTTAAAGTACAATCGCCATCAGCCTTCACCGTAAAGGTTGCCCCTCCTTCAACTTGTACATGTAAAAAAGTTTCAGAGCCAAGGTGCTCTACCACCCCAACCTTACCTTTCCAAATACCTTCATCTTTTGATATTTTTAAATGTTCTGGGCGAACGCCAAGACAGGCTACTTGATCATCATCAGGTTCTGCTATTTCAATAAAATTCATCTTAGGTGAGCCAATAAAACCAGCAACAAAACGATTTACGGGCTTGTTATATAACTCTAATGGTGTGCCTACTTGCTCGATAATGCCGGCATTAAATACGGCAATGCGATCCGCCATAGTCATGGCTTCAACCTGATCATGGGTAACATAAATCATGGTAGTGGCTAAACTTTTATGTAATTCTGAAATTTCTAAACGCATATTAACCCGTAACGAGGCATCTAAATTCGATAACGGTTCATCGAATAAAAACGCGGATGGTTGACGTACAATCGCACGACCTATCGCAACACGTTGCCGCTGCCCGCCCGATAATTGCCCCGGTTTACGATCAAGATAAGAACCTAAGTTTAAAATTTTTGCTGCATTTGCTATTTTTTTCTCTATTTCATCTTCGCTGACTTTGGCACGTTTTAGTGGAAAAGCGATATTATTACGTACCGTCATATGCGGATACAAAGCATACGATTGAAATACCATTGCTAAGCCTCTTTTCGCAGGCGGTGTTGCGGTTGCATCTTGACCATCTATTTCAATGGTGCCGCTGGTGGTATCTTCCAATCCGGCAATCATGCGTAATAACGTTGATTTGCCACAGCCCGATGGCCCAACAAAAACGATAAACTCACCATCTTTAATTGCTAGATCAATTGGTTTAATGACATTGACTTTACCGAATGACTTTGTCACTTGCTTTAATGTAATACTGCCCATTTTAAAATCTCCTATTTAACTGCGCCGAAACTTAATCCGCGCACTAATTGTTTTTGACTAAACCAACCAAGTATTAAAATTGGCACAACGGCCATTGCAGAAGCTGCAGATAACTTGGCATAAAATAACCCTTCAGGACTTGAATAACTGGCAATAAATGCCGTTAAAGGGGCAGCATCAGCGGCGGTTAGGATCAAGGACCAAAAGGCTTCGTTCCACGCCAAAATAACATTTAATAATAAAGTTGATGCGATACCTGGTAAGGCTATGGGCAAAAGCACATGAAATATTTCATCCGCGATATTAGCGCCGTCCATACGTGACGCTTCTAAAATTTCATTAGGAATTTCTCTGAAATAGGTATAAAGCATCCATACCATGATAGGAAGGTTAATCAACGTCATGACAATCACCAAACCTAACTTAGTATCAAGCAGTTCTAAATCTCGAAATAATAAATAGATTGGAATAAGCACACCAACTGGCGGCAACATTTTGGTTGATAACATCCACATTAATAAATTTTTTGTCCGTTTAGTTTGAACAAAAGCCATTGACCAAGCTGCAGGAATAGCTATCAGCAAACCAAGAAGACTTGAACCAAGTGAAATGACAACGGAATTCCAAAAATGATCAAAATACGGCGATCTCGCTAACACATCCTGATAATTTTCGAGTGTCCAATCAAACATAAACAAGCTAGGCGTGGCTGAAATTGCTTCCGCTTCGGTTTTAAAGCTCGTGATCAAAGTCCATAATATTGGAAAAAATATTAAGCTACTGATGCTCCAAGCTAAAAAGGTATAAATGAATTTGGATTTTTTACTATTATTAATCGCCATAATTTAACCCTCCAAGTTTTTGCCAATTAAACGCATTAAGAAAATGGCCACTATATTGGCAATAATCACCGCAACAATACCACCAGCCGAGCCGCCACCAACATCAAACTGTAATAAGGATTGCGTGTAAATAAGATAAGTAATATTGGTTGATGCATAACCTGGCCCACCACTTGTTGTTACTAATATTTCAGCAAAAATAGACAATAAAAAAATGGTTTCAATTAAAATAACGGCAGTTATTGCCCGTGATAAATGGGGTAAAACAATGTAAAAAAACTTGCTGAATGGGCCGGCACCATCTAAATCCGCCGCTTCGAGTTGCTCACGATCAAGTGACTGTATCGCCGTCAATAATATTAAGGCAGCAAATGGCAACCACTGCCAAGAAACAATCATGATGATCGACAACAAAGGAATTTGCGCGAAAAAATCAACAGGTGTTACACCTAGCCAAGTAGCAAAATGGGCAAATAAACCATTTACTGGGTTCATTAACATATTTTTCCACACTAGCGCAGACACGGTAGGCATAACAAAAAATGGCGCCAATACCATGATACGAACATAATTACGGCCCCAAATAGCCTGATCTAGCAAGATAGCTAAACCAATACCGCCACCTAAAGTGATCAGCAGAACCCCGCCAACCAGTAATAATGTATTAAAAAAGGATTCAATAAACGCAGGATCGGTCAAAAAGAATTCGTAGTTTAATAAACCAATAAATTCTTCTGTACCCGGACTAAGTAAATTGTAATCTAAAAATGAAAAGTACAATGTAATACATAGCGGTACTAACATCCAACCTAACAGTAAAATAACTGAAGGAAATAACATTAAACGCGCTAGCGAACGTGAGTTTGTTGTAGCCATAACCTAAACCTTATAATAAGCCTTAAACCTGGGTAAGTTAGAAGCACTTACCCAGCCTAAATAAACAGTTACTTTTTAGGGTATCTAGCTTTACGCATCGCACGTTCAACTAAACGCTGTGAACTTGCTAAAGCTTGCTTGACTGTCATTTGTCCAGTTAATGCCGCAGAAAATTGCTGACCAACTGCTGTACCTATGCCTTGAAATTCAGGAATAGCAACAAACTGAATACCCACATAAGGTACCGGTTTTACCGTCGGATTAATTGGGTCGGCAGATTGAATTGAATCTAACGTGATTTGGGCAAATGGAGCGGCCTTCATATATTCAGGGTTATTGTATAATGACGCTCGTGTTCCTGGAGGCACTTTAGCCCAGCCTTTTTTCTCTGCTACTAATTGAGAATATTCTTTTGAGGTGGCCCAGCTAATAAACTTCATTGCTGCGCTTGGTTTTTTACTACTCGCGGGAACCGCTAAGGTCCATGACCACAACCAATTACCGCGTTTTCCTAAACCATTATCTGGTGCTAACGCAAAGCCAACTTTATCAGCAACTTCAGAATCTTTTTCGTTAGTAACAAAAGCACCAGCAACAGTTGCATCAATCCAAATGCCACATTTACCGGTTTGGAATAAAGCTAAGTTTTCATTAAAACCATTAGCTGAAGCGCCAGGAGGTCCAGATTCTGCCATAACTTCAACATAATATTGCAAAGTGTTGTGCCATGCTTGCGTATTAAATTGTGGTTGCCAATTTTCATCATACCAACGAGCACCAAATGAGTTTGACATTGCGGTAATTAACGCAACATTTTCGCCCCATCCAGCTTTACCACGTAAACAAATACCATAAATGCCCGCGTCTTTATCTGTCATCGCTTTTGCTGCTTCGCGAATAAAAGTCCAGCTTGGCTTTTTAGGCATTTCAAGACCGGCTTGTTTCATTAAATCAGTACGATACATCACCATCGAGCTTTCACCATAAAAAGGCGCAGCAAAAAGCTTGTTATCAATAGTTAAGCCACTTCTAATCGCTGGTAATAAATCATCGACATCATAGGTAGCACCAAGGTTATTGAGCTCAGTTAACCAACCTTGCTCACCCCAAATAGGGACTTCATAAGTACCAATAGTCATAACATCGTATTGACCACCACGTGTTGCAACATCGGTCGTAACTCGTTGGCGGAGAATATTTTCTTCTAACGTTACCCATTTAAGCGCTATATCTGGGTTTTTCGCGGTAAAATCATCACTCAATTCTTGCATGGTGATCATGTCACCATTATTTACCGTTGCTATAGTAATGGTTTCTTTTGCCACAACGGCACTCATGGTCATAACACCACAGGCCAACATCATTAATTTTTTCATCATCGTCCCCTCACTTAAAAGTGAATTTCTTACTTAACCGTGTTAAATAAGGTTATTCTTATAGTAGTAGAAAAAACCGACCTACCTTTTTATTTGACTAGGTCGGCTAGGCTAAATAAGCCGAGAGATTTCGGCCTCTAGCCTAAAACTTGACTGATATTTCAGACGTAAAACCGTCAAAACCAGCACCAATTTGGCCACCTGAGTTAACACCTTCTTCTTGGTTAACATATTCAAATTTCAACAAGGTTTTATCGTTAAACCAGTAACCTGCAGCTACTTGTAGTCGTTCAACTTTATTGTCGATTTGTTCGATAAGTTTAGAAGTGTTTTCAGCTTCAGAATAACGAGCTGCGACATAAAATTTATTTGGCACAATGTACTGCTGTGCTTCTAAAGTGAAATATTCCACTGACGACTCACCTTTAATTACACTAACAGAATCAAAGGTAGTGCCATCAGCATCGGCAACACCATCAACGCCAAAATAGGTAATTCCAGCCACCGCATTACCGGCAGTATCAGCAAAAGTATAATCATCACTAGATTTACCAATCATGAAAATAACACTCGTTTCAGGTGTTGGTTGATACGCTAAGTTAAGTTGCATAATTGACTGATCTAGCCCCGGCATAGCACCTACATGAGTATCACGTTCACTAGAGGGAGAAGCAGAAAAGTTATAATTCTCTCCATCACCAAAGCGATAATTGGTCGTTGTTACTCCTGCAAGGCTAGCAACGCCATCTTCAAAACGTAATTGATCCCCCTGATTTGCTTGGAAAAAATTTAAACCGGCTTTAAAACCACCAGCAAATTCAACCGTACCTTGAAGCCGATAGTTAAAGCCTCGGTCCTCTTGAAAAGCCTCTCCAAAACTTGAAGTAGTCATATGACCCGCAATATTAAAGCTACGAATTGCACCGCTATCAAATGATTCGCTATAACTTAATTGGGCGCCGTTTTCCGCAGTTGCATAATCAGTTATACCGTTACCAATCAGGGCATTACCTTGGTTGTCTGCACCATCTTGAAAACCCTTGAATTGAAAAGGAGCTGCGCCAATATTGCCAAGACGAAGTGTTAAATCTGCATTGTCTCGGGCACGACCCGAAAGACCCAGCAGTTCAAATTCAATGCCGGCAAAATCTTGGTGAAATGAAAAATCACGGTCGCCATTATTACCAAAATCATTTGGCTCTTCGGCAATATCAACATCAGCTGTAATATGTTCAGTAATATGAAACTTAAATTGCAAATTAACTCTTAGACGGCCAAAACCAGAAGACTGCTCCTCATCTACCGGACGAAACGCACCATCTTTTGCTTGAATAGCTTGGTAATTTTGCAGCGCTAGAAAATTAACTTCGGCCAAGCCATCTAGAAATTCAGCTGCTTGTGTATGTGCCGACGTTGATGCAGCCATTACAGCGGCAGCAAGTATCCCTAACTTAGCGAATTTAGATGTTGTTCGAGAATTCTTACAGATATTACGACTTTTTGAATTCGACATACTCTCCCCCTTATTTGCTTTTGATGAAACTAGATTTTTTTGCATATTTATCAACATAGTAAGCCCTTATTTCTCATAGTTTTTTTATGGTTTTTTTATAATTTTTTTGTGTTTTTACAAAGTGATTAAGTAAAGACTAAAGGCATCAAATTCGAATACGATCGAAACATTGTTATAACAATACTTTGATAACGAACAACAACCATTAGACCTCACACTGAGCAAAATTAAACAAAAGAGCTTTTGCTCACTACTAAGGCATAATCCCACAGTTGACTTTATAACGTCAACCGCTTTATTCAAAAAACAAACAAATAATGAAAGACGGAAAAATAAAGACAATAAAATCATAATGTTAAAAATACAGATATATATTTAAGTAAAGCTTTAATTGTTAATGCGGTGTCAGGGCAAGCAAAAATTGTCATTGAAATAACAAAGAGGAGTCATTAAAAGTATAAAAACAAAACCAGATTTTGAATATATCCGAAATTATGTTTACTAATTATAAGAGTAAATATTAGGTGAGATAGTGATCGAGCTAAGCACTGAATTGAAATTATTTTCAACTTGATACAGATAACTTATTGGTACGAATTGTTTTTGGTTTATATATTTCAAAGCATCAATTAACCCAAAAAAATTTATCTAATGGTAAATTTTTTAATACGGCGCTATATTATTGATTTATTGTTAGAAAATTTCTTTTTATATGTCAGATAAATCCGCAGCCTTTAAAGCGTTAAGAGCAACACTAACTTCTTATGCGCCTATTAGTGATGATACATGGCATGATTTTAAAGCATTTTGTCAAGTTAAGTCGCTCAGCAAACAAACGATGCTTTATGCACTTAATACTATACCAACCTCATATGCTTTTATTTACCAAGGCTTAGTCAGGTGTTTTTCCTGCGATGAAAAAGGAAATGAATATAATAAAATGTTTTTTGATGAAGGCATGTTTCCCGGTGCTATGACTGCTTTATTAACATCAACACCTACTAAACTTGCCTGTGAAACTTTAGAAGATTCGATCCTCGTTGAAATTGACTTTAAAGCTTACCGTCAGTTAATGATAAAAAATGATGAGCTTAAGCTTTTTCAAATTTATTATTTAGAAAAAAATTGGCTGCTAGCAAAAGACGCCCGTGAAATTCAAATGGCACAAGACGACGCCACTGCACGATATTTACACTTTGTTAAGCAATATCCCACCCTTATTGATCGCTTACCGCAGTATCAAATTGCCGCGCACCTTGGTATTACCCCAACACAGTTAAGTCGCATTAGAAAAAAACTTTAATTCATCAACCTATGTAAATGAATGTTAAAACACTGCTCTTTAAAATGGTCATTCCGAGTGAGTAAAGAGCACTTGCTCAGTTTGTATTAATTAACAAAATAAAGAGTAAATAACATGACCTTATTACCTGCATTACAATGGCGATATGCTGTTAAGCAATTTTCCCAACAAAAAGTTCCAGCACACCAACTAAAAACACTGCTTGAATCCACACGTTTAAGCGCATCATCTTATGGTTTACAACCCTATAAAGTCATTGTGGTTGAATCACCAACGACCAGAGCACAATTAGTACCCTACTCCTACGGCCAAGATAAAGTCGCACAAAGTTCACATTTAATCGTATTTGCTGCACATCGCCAAATTGGTGATAGTACCGTTGATCGTTATATTGACAAACATGCACAAATTACCAATAAAACGCCTGAGCAACTCAATAACTTTGCAATGCACATGAAGTCGGCACTTAAACAAAAAAGTGATTATCAAAAACAGGAATGGGCGCACCAACAAGCCTATATCGCACTCGGCAACTTTTTAACCTGCGCCGCGGCAATGAAGATAGACAGCTGTCCAATGACAGGTTTTGACCCGGCAGGCTATGACCAAATACTGGCATTAAAAAAACACAGCTTAACCACAACTGCCATCTGTCCTATTGGTTATCGTCATCAAGATGATGTTCAAGCCTTCACGCCTAAAGTAAGATTTGATTACGATGAATTTGTGATGACAATTTAACATGAGTATTTTAGCGCTTTTTGCAATAGCGGCGGGGGCTGCTATTGCAATACAAGCTACCATGAACGCTCAACTTGGTGTTGTACTTAAAAACTCAATACTGGCAACTTGTATCGCCTTTTTATTGAGTTTTATGATCACCGTCATTGCATTGTTACTCACTACAACACAATACCCGAATATTGCAGAACTAAAATCTGTGCCGGCATATTTATGGTGTGGTGGCATTTTAAGCGCATTCGGTGTTGCTATGTTTTATGTTTTAATTCCTAAAATGGGCGCAGGTAACATGATGTCTTATGCTTTAACAGGACAACTGTTAATCGCACTTTTAGCAAGCCACTTTGGTTGGTTTAACTTACCAATAAAATCAATTGATAGTATTAAAACAATCGGCGCCATACTACTGATTATTGGTGTTGTATTAATTAATTGGAGAGCCTGAAATGTTAATAAATCAAGCCAATATTGATAACCTTACACATTTATGGAAAAAATACGGTACACGGACCCTTAAATTAAAAACAACACAAAATGAACGCCAAAGTAGCTTATTACATATCAACCCCCATTGGCCGTACCGTTGTTGGTTTGATGAACCTTACCTACGGCAAAATACGTTAGCACTTGTGTCTTTGCCTCCATCAACCATTTATCCGGTTTGGCCGAACTTTTCTGTAAAGACAAAACAAACACTAGCCGAACAACACAAAATTGAGCGGGAATTAAGTAGCAATAACTGGCGCTGTATACTCGAACAAACGGCAATGTTTTTACCCTTAAATCAACAAACAACGGCTGAATTAGTAAACTACCATTCAGCACCAACAAACTTTAACGTTAAAAAACTAACAACAGTAACAGAGTTAGCCTTATGGCTTAATATTGCCAGTAAAGCTTTTGGTTATGCGATTGAACAACTTGTCTTTGAAAAGTTAATGGCTGAGCAAGATAGCCAAATATTACTCGCTTATGATAATAATGTGCCGGTTGCGACTGCACTCTTGTTTAAAACAGACAATATTATTGGCATCCATCAAGTCGCCGTTCACCCAAACATGCAAGGGAAAGGCTACGCTCGTATGTTAATGAAAGCTTTAATAAACAAAAGTTATGAATGGCAAGGATCACACATTGTTTTACAAGCATCAGCAGCAGGTAAACCGTTATATGATAGTTTAGGTTTTAAAAACCAGTTTTTAATTAAATCTTATCAAAAATAACAATTAACAAGCATGGCTATAGAAATTTAACGCTTGAGAAAGCAATAAAGCTGAGTACCCTTACAGATACTCAGCTTTATTTTAATATGGCGGTGAGCGAGAGATTCGAACTCTCGTTAGGGATTAACCTAAACACACTTTCCAGGCGTGCGCCTTCAGCCACTCAGCCAGCTCACCATAGTGCTTTATTACTTAGAAATCTACGGTTCGTAATATAAAGCGGCGCTATGGTAAGAAAAAAACGCTTATTAAGCAAGGTGAATTTTGAGGTTCAATAGAATAAGGTTAACGGTTTAATTAATCAGAGTAATTAGCTGCTTAGGATTATTTAAAACTAAATCTTCTACATAGCTATCATTAGTGACTGAGCAAGCTAATATAGCAGCTTCGTTCAGTAATGGAGGCCTTCTTTTTACGCTGTGTGCGTCACTTGCCATAAACTGGAAAACTTTTTTTTCTAAGAGTTTATGTGCAAATAATCTAGCGGCATCGCCAAAATGACCTAATAAAGAGCTAGCGGTTAACTGAAAAAGGCAACCGTTTTGTAGCAATGTATTTAATAAATTAGGGTTCTGTTGTAATTCACGATTACGTTCAGGGTGTGCAATAACTGTAATGATATTATGTTTAGCCAACCACAGAATTAAATTATCAATTCCTTTAGGTACATGGCTATGAGGCATTTCAAGCAACAATACGTCATTCCCGTGCCAACAACCAATAAAAGGTAATAACCTCTTCTCTACTAATGGCATTATATCAGGACTAACTCTTACTTCTGCCCCTAAATGTAGCTTGATTGGAATAGAGTACGCTGTTACCTTCTCTGAGAATATATTAAAAGCGTGTAACAAACGTTCCATATTATTATCAAAAATACCTAAATGTATATGCGGTGTTAATATAACCTCGGTAATACCGTTGTTATTTGCTAATTCAAGCAAGGCTATCGACTCACCCATATCTGCTGGGCCATCATCAATCCCAGGTAAATAATGACAATGAATATCAATCATATCAGTATATTACAATTATATTTATGCATAACCATATTGATCATAATAACCTTGATAACCTTGATAGTTGTCTTTTTTACTCATATCCACTTTATTCAACACAACACCTGCAATATTGGCATTAACAGACAAAAGTTTATCAAGCCCCTGTTGAGCCAATTTACGCGCTGTTTTATCCGCACCAATAACATAAAAGGTTAAGTTGGAAACTTGAGAAATAACTAAGGCATCACTAACAGCTAAAGAAGGTGGTGTGTCAATAATTATGCGATCGTATTGTGAAGTTAACTGGTTTATTAATTCAGCAAAGCGATCTGATGATAACGCCTCTAATGGATTTGGTAACATAGTACCTGCGGTTAATATATCAATTCCTGACTTATTATCAGTAAATACACATTCTGTAAAACCGTCTGTTTGCGCCAAAATATTTGATAAACCATGAGTATAAGGTGGTAAATCAAAGTTTTTATCGATGGACGGCCGTCTCATATCAGCATCTATAAGTAATACTTTTTCCATATGAGCCATAGCAAAAGATAAATTAATTGCGGTAGTGGTTTTCCCTTCATTTGGCTGAGCAGAGGTGACGCTAACAACCTTTGCTACTTTATCTATATAAGTTAATGAAAAGTTAGTTCTCAATGTCCGTAACGCTTCAGAAAAACAGTGATGATGACTATCGTAAAAACTGTATAACGAAAAAGGTTGTTTAGCTTTTTTATCTATTTGCGGTATTAATCCTAATAACCGTTGGCCCAGTTTATACTCCACATCTTCTGTAGTTTTAAAGCGATCATTATTAGCATCAAAAATAAAAGCAACGATTGCGCCAATGGCTAAAGATGACATAAAAACTAACGCCAAAATCATTACCTTTTTAGGTTTACTTGGCTGAATCGGTACAGTAGCATGATCCGTAAATTTAGCATGTGCTGATTCAAAATCAGCTGTGATCGAAGTCTCCTTTGCTCGTTCTAAAAAAGTGTCGTATAACTTTCTATTAGTGCTCACCTCTCGCGCTAATCGGCGATACCCATTATCAAGTTGTTCATTACTTAAATGCACATTTCTGGTTGATGCTATTTTTTCATTTATATCTTCAATACGGCTTTTAGATGCAGTCACTAATTTACCAGAGTTTTGAGACAGTTTATGTATTTCATTTGCAACACGACCTTCAATTGAGGCGAGCTCCGCGTAAGCTGAAATAATTTTAGGGTGTTTAGGCCCATAAACTTCACTAAGTTCAGAAAGTTTTAATTCAACATTACTTTGATCCCGCTTTAAATCTTGGATCGTACGATTGCTTGTTACCATATTAAGTGCTTCCAATACAGATAAACTATTGCTACTCGGCTTTTTCACAATGTCATAAATACTTTGCGCTTCACTTAACACTTTTTCTTCTTGTACTAATTGTACTTGTAATGCTTTTAAACGCTGACCAGTTAAAGCATTCACTCCATCAACGACTGTTAAATTATTATTTTGAGTAAAATCTTGTAGCTTACTTTCAGATTCCCTTAGGTTTTCTTCAAGTTCAGTGATCCGCTCGAACAGCCAAAACCCCGCTTTTCTAGTCCGATCATTTTTATCAATAATATAATTTTTTATATACTCCTCGCCAATGGTATTGGCCACTAACGCTGCCAATTTAGGGTCTTTGGATTCAAAACTAATATTCACTAATTGTGTTTTTTTTATCGGTGTTACATTTAACCTGCTAGAAAAGTTATTTAGAACACTTTGCTTTTTAATATTAGCTTTGAGTTCATCACTCATCAGCTCATTTTTTACTAGACCTAACCTTGTTTTAAGCAAAGTTGTAAAACTCGCCTTATCTGGGTTTACCACAAATTCTTTGTGATTCATCAAGCCTAATTTTTGGATTACTTGCTCCGATAAACTTTTCGACTTTAATATTTCAAATTGTGTCAAAAAATATTCTTTTTGAGTGGTGTTCAAACCATAAACATCTTCAATTGAAACCGCTTTAGCCGTTTGCGCTTCAATTAATAATGTTGCCGTAGCCTTAAAAATGGGGGGAGATTTAGCTAGAGATATTGCTGCAATAAAAGCTATCAATAAAGCAAAAAACAAAATAGCAAACCGATACCGCTTTAATACCAGCACGTATTGATATAAATCAAGAGGTTGATTCTGCAATGTTGCCGCTATTAAAGGAGCGTTTATCCGTTTATTCATATCACTCATAGGGAGATCCTTTTTCCATCAACTAAAAAAAACGCTTTTCAATGTATAACGTATCTCCTGGTGTAATACTTGACGATAAGTTCACCATTTTTTTGTTAGCCTCAACATCCGTTTCAGCTACTAAATACAATTTATCTTTAGCTGCCCTTTCCGTGAATCCTCCAGCCAATGAAATGGCTTTATTAATATTAAGTCCTGGTTCGTAAGGGTAACCGCCCGGTTTTTTCACCTCACCATGCACATAAATATTACGATACTTCACAATACTGACTGAAACTGTAGGGTTAACTAAATAATCACCTTTGAGACCTTGATAAATCATATCTTCAAGTTGTTTTTTAGTTAAGCCAACGGCTTTTATTGCGCCAACAAAGCGATAATTTATATTGCCATCTATTGATAACAATGTTTTAAGATGTAAATCTGGTTGGCCAAAAACAACAATTTCAATTTCATCACCTGCACCAAATTTATAGGCTTGCTGAGCGTGAGCTTTTAAACCTAACAAGCTCATGAATAAAAGGATGATTACAAGGTATTTCATTAGTTCACTCCTACCTTAATATTGATACTGAAAACATTTTGTTGATAACGATATTGACTATCTGATGATTGTTGATGGACATTACCAAAACTCATATTCAACGCCATATGGTGGTTTAACAAATACCACAATGAAAAGTCACTACTATTTCTTTGGTCTTGTCGATATATATCACCGGTCAGCTTTTCACGGGTATGATCAAATTTAATCACAGCTTTAAGATCATCGATAAAAGAATATTCGGCTTTAACCATATAAACACTTTCTTTAATATAATCACCAATTAAGTTAGGATCACGCGCTTGCCGCTTTGTTTCAATAATAAGCCGGCTATATGAGCGTAATTCATAATCAAGTTGTGCTGTCCAAGAAAGTCCGCCAAAATCACGCCTTTGTTCAGATAAAAAGTCTTTTTTTTGCCAGCCTACTTTAATGTAGCCGGCGCTTAATCCAGTTAATTTCCAACGCACACCAGTGAGCAATTGATAGTTAACACTGTCTCGCAATAAATTATTGCTATTGTCTTTAGCGAAAACCTTATCATTTTTTAATAGCTCTACGCTTAGTTCACCGCCGGCTCCTGATTGATAATAAAATCCTGTACTATAGGAGATCATGTCATAATTTCTTGTCATAAATTGTTGGCTATCATATTCATGTATTAACATTTTCACGTTAAACACCAATCTCCCTGTGCTTTGTTTATCACCGTAATTAAATTGAGATGACATAAATTGCTGATGAAAAGTCAGCGGCTGCTCTGTAATTAAAGCATGTCCTTGTGTTAAACCTTGCCCTCTGTGTTCATGTCCCGCTGTATAAGTGCCTGAAATAAGCAAAGACGCGGGCTCAAACAATTGCAAAATAGCTTCACCCGAAATGTGTTGATCAAAATAATTATCCGCCGATGAACTAGCATAATCGCCTTTATCAAGCTCGCCAGTTAACTGATAGCGATTAACGCCATCATCCAATTGAGCTAATAGTTGGGCAGACATTACAGTAGCAAAAGTGCTGGTTAACTCCGTATTCTGCAATAGTAAGTTATCATCATAAAAGCTTCTAAATGACAACATAGGCACAAGGTTTACCCCATTATCAAACTCAACAGCGCCCATTTTTAAATTAGCTAAAGCAGAGTCCATCACTGCGACAGCTAACATTAAGACTCCAATACGAATAAACATATAGAAATATTGAATTTTGCAATTAATAGGCATTTTTATTAATAAAACCTTTAAATATAGTTAGAAAGATAATTTCAATATCTAATAAAATTGACCAATTGCGCATATATTCCAAATCGAACTCAATGCGTTTTTCCATTTTTTCTATAGTGTCGGTTTCACCACGCCAACCATTAATTTGTGCCCAGCCGGTAATGCCTGGTTTAATTTTGTGACGAAGCATGTAAAAGTCCACTTTAGTGCGATATTCCTCATTATGAGCAACAGCATGAGGCCGAGGCCCAACAATTGACATAGATCCGTGAAGTACATTAATAAATTGCGGTAATTCATCTAACGATGTCCGTCGTAAAAAAGCACCTAATCGTGTTATTCTGCTATCACCTTTAGTCGCTTGTTTAACAACAGCACCATCGTCTAGTACCTTCATGGAACGAAATTTGTACACTTTGATCTCTTTACCGTCTTCGCCATAACGTGATTGTTTAAAAAAGACAGGGCCTTTAGAATCTAATTTGATGAGGATACTGATCAGCAGGAGTAAAGGGGAGATAATGGTTAAAATCACTATTGATATAACAATATCTTCAACACGTTTCATTAAGTTTGATGGTCCCCTTAATGGTGACTCAAAAACGCTTAAGGTTTGCATCGAACCTAAATAAGCTAAACGTGAATTAATTAAATTAAAGATGAGGAAATCAGGAACAAAATGAACATCGACTGTCGTATTCCCTAATTGTTTTAGAATCACTGACAACCGTTCTTTATCACCAATTGGTAAAGCAATATAAATAATATCGAATTCAGCGTTTTTAGCGCGTTCCACTCCTTCTTTTACATTACCTAACAATAAATGATGAAATTTTTCACTGATTCGATCAGGTTTTCTATCATCAAAAAAACCAATTAATCGTATACCCGTTTCAGGCTTGTCAAAAATTTGTTCCGCGACTCTAAGACCATCGGCAGATAAACCTAAAACAGCAACAGTTCGGGTATTAAAACCACGTCTACGAAAATAAAATAAAGTCCAACGAAACATTAAACGCCAGCCAATCAATGCCAGCCCACACAATAAAAACCAAGTACCAATAGTAATACGTGAAAATTCAATACCTATTTTAGAAAAGAAAATAAACAAGACAACGCCAAATGAAGCACTCACCCAGCAAATAACGGTACACAGTAATAAACGATAAACACTACTGGTACGCCATGAACGGTACAAACGAACTACTTCAGACATCAAGAAATAACAAGTACTAGCAACTAAGCTAACAATGAAATAGCGTTCCGAGATTAAAATATCATGTAGAAAACATGAAAAAAGCAGTATTAACTGTATAACAATAAAATCAACAATACGATAAATGACAGAAAATTGATTTATGTTATTTTTTAAGAATCCATCTCTCATAATACACCTCCCAAAAATACTAAATACCTTTAGTTATTGGAAATATATACAGCAATATATTTTCAAATCCTTGTGAATAACTTACGCTGATTTTCATCAAAAATTAAACGAAAATAACTTAACTGTTATGATGAAAAAAAATCATCCATCTTCTGATAGAACTTCCCTTTTGGATCTCCTGTACACCAAATATTTACCCGTAAAATAAAAGAAAACCTCGATCAAATTAATCTTGTTATAAAAAGCGTTTACTCCATCGTCCAAGCGGCTTTTCAATATAGGCATAAGTAAAAACAGCAACTGCTAAAGAAAGACTAAAAGACAAAATTATAAATAGCGGCACGAATAACTCACTATCATTAGGTAAAAGCTTACTTAATAACACGCGTACAAAAGTGATGACAAAAACATGAGATAAATACAAACTATATGAACTATCTCCTAATAACTTCAACCATTGATTAATATAAATCGGCCAAATTAAATTCAATGAAACAAGCCCATAGATAAGTAAAGCCGCTGGTATGCCAAAATGGAAAAGCCTTGATAAATCAGTTTGAGGTAATGCTAAAAACATAACCACACTAATTATGACAATCGTAAAAGAGATAACCGCACGTTGGGAATAAATCCCTTTATTGATTAATACTCCTATCATCCCCCCAAAAATAAATTCATAAACAATAAGATCACCATAAAACCAAGTAAAAGCTAAAGCCTCGGTATAGAAATAACGCACCAAAATAAACACACACGTCATTAACACAGTTAACGTGATGACCTTGCTCTGTTTTGAACACAATAAAGATAACGAAAATAACAAATAAAAATACATTTCATAATTTAATGTCCAACCAGGTATAACAACTGGCCACACTTGTTGATTAAATATCGGATGAATCGCAGGAATAAAAGTCAGTGACAGAAAAAAATGTGCTAGGTTAAATTCTGTCGATTTTAATAATTCAGGCAATATCAAGGCTACTGTTGAGGCTAATAAAGTAAGTAACCAATATAAAGGGGCAATTCTTAAAAAACGTTCTTTTAAAAAAGTGACAGCCGTTACATTTTTTTGCTCCGTGATATACACCATGATAAAACCACTCAGTACAAAAAAGAGATCAACTCCTAACTCACCAAACTCAGGTAAAATGATACTGTCCATTGATAAACTATTTCCTTGTATAGAAATATGGAAATAAACCACCATCAAAGCGGCAAAGCCTCTTAAATATTGCAAATAAATCAACATTAGACTTGCCTCTCTGCTTTTTTATTATATGGGGAAAAAGGAGGGTGAGTTAACATCATATTGATGATTTTACCAATTGATTTTGCTCTCATATAATTAAGTAAATAATAAGCAAAAAATTGCGCTATTAATGAAGCTAAGGCAGCTCCAATCGCGCCATAGGCAGGAATTAACCATAAATTAAGTCCAATATTTACCGCCAGTCCAATAAGGTTTCGGTGAAACACTTGAGTATTTTGATTATCCGCAACAAACATTTTTGCGGTGATAGCCCCAATATAAGTTAACGGTACACACCAAATGGTAATTGCCAAAACATCAGCACTTGCCAGATAAACCTCACCTAACAATAAAGTGATCATAAAATCTGAAAATATCGACACCAATAATGCTAAAAGTATTGATAACCAGATTAATTTACTACCAAAATTAACTAAAGCGATACGATAGTGTTTACGCGATTTTTTCTTATGATCTAAAAAAACAGGAAAATACACCGCAATTAGCGAAAATCCAATAAAAAACCATGCTTCACTCAGCTTTGTTGCAGAAACATAAATAGCAACTGCATCATTACCAGAAATTTTTCCTAACATGATTTGGTCAACTTTCATATATAGAAAAGCAATCCCGCCCGCTAACATCAAAGGGTACCCTTCTCGAAGGAATAATTTTATACGTTGATAATCTAAAGAAAATTTGAGCTCAATACGCTCTCGATATAACAGACACAGCACTAAAATAAATAAAGCAAATGCATCAACAAGGTATGCAATATAAAACCATAAAGCATCTGCTTGATAATATAGCCCTAGCGCGCGAAAAACTGTTCCTAAAAGAATAGCGCTAATAGCAACCTTAGAATATATGTAACTTCGTTGTTGAGCCTGAAGATAATTTTCAACGGCTTTTATGGGTAAAAACAGGTGATAAAGCGACAAAATAAACAGAAAAAAATGTTCATTAGGTGCTAACAGTAATAAGCCAACAAGGTTAATGCCGAATACTGACACTAAAGATGTGAACACACGAATAAGTAAAACATCCGCTAAATAAACCTCAGCCAAATGTTTATGATCATGTATGCGTTTTACTAATATTGATTCTAAGCCAAAAGTATTAAAAAAGATAAAAATACTATTAATGGCAAAACAATAAGACAACAACCCAAACTGTTCAGTACCTAAATACCGCGCTAAAGTAATAAAAATCAAAAGCTGCAACGCCATTTGAATGATTTTTTCACCAACAACATATAGAGAATTTTTATTAATAATGAATCCTCCTCAGGAATATTTAACCGCAGTAATTAGTGAGAAAAAATCTTAGCCTTGCTTTCTGGTTCAGCTTCAATTAATGGATTTTCATTTTGTAAAGCTTGCATAAATTGTTGCTTAGCCTTGCGTAAAAACTCATCATTAGCCACCGGGGTTTGTATTGCTAGCTGAGCTCTTTCAATAATCGTATTTATATTCGATTGCTGACAATCAATAAAGAAATCAGCTCGCTTTGACAACAAATAAAACGAGGAAACTTTAGAGTCCCATGGAAACCCGATGGAAGGTACGCCCTTACTAAAAGCAATAATATTGGCGTGTAAACGATGACTTAACACCAGAGTTTGACTTTCAATAAAGTCGCATAAAGCCGTTGGAGATTCAAAGCGTTCTTGAAAACAATCTTGATACTTGGCTCCTATGGTTTGATAAATTTCTTTTAAAAATAACTCATCGCTAAAAGCTCCATTAGTAAAAAAGGAGCAGTGATAGTTCAACGCTTTAAAAGTCAAAAATAAATTAATATAAAAGTCTTTGTCGTAACGTTGATATAAATCATCTCCATAAGCTTTTAAAACAGAAGGACTCATGATCCCAATCGCAACTTTTTGGCCTGAATTTTTATCAGAAAAAGGCGGGTTATCGGTGATCAGCGCAGGATCTAACACCACATCAGCAAGAACGTTAAATAAACATTCAAGGTTATTTTTAGAAACCTCATCTCGGACAAAAAAATGTGAAATCTGGATATGCTTGATCAGATAGTTAAATGCATAAATACCAAATTTTGACATATGCTCTGATACACCTATGCCATAAGTAGTAAAATAAATATTAGGATTTTGTTTTTGAAGATAACGACAAATGGCAATCAATCGTGCGGGAAAATAGCCTCCGGTATCTGAAAAAAGGTGACCGCCACCTATCATCACATGGGTAATACTTTCTGGTTCCTTAATCTTTTTGACAATTTTTTTACCGGCCAAATAATTAGGTAAAAATAATAAATATTTAGCTAATTCATTAAACGACATTAGCCAAGCTAAAAAACGCGATTTATAGCTTCCCTTATTCACATCAATATTACGCTTATATTGCGATTTCCCGCTAAGATCAAGATGAATATAATCAAACGCCAAGCGAGTTAATTCCGCTTCCATACGTTCAGAAATTAAGCCATCTCCGAGATTATCGCTATATTTAACATTAATTAGGCATATTTTATTTTTCATCGTTTTTTCCGCGCTGCAGTTATAAAGAATAAATTAAGAAAGCAAATAACCATTTTTCAATGTCCTGTCACCAGCATATTGTTCAATGTTATTGATATGGTGGTGCGCTGCTAATTCTCGCTTATAAATAAAGCCGACAATAATCCATAATAAAGCCGCCGTTTTAATTGAATAAATAGCATTACCACCAATCATTAAATTTAAAAAAATATAACTATTAAATGCAATCGCACATTGCTTAGCTTGTAGTGTCTGCTGTGGTAATAAATTAACAATATAAAATAATAAAGCGATAGCCCCAAAAATCGTTGAACTAACCACTAAATAGCCAAAACCGCTATCCCATAAGTCATTTAACTTATGGAGTCCAAAACCAAAATAATCGACTAGTGACAAGTCAAAAAACAATGACATACCATATTGTAAGCGCCCTACTAAATTATCACCGTAGTTTGTTGCATCGCCAAATATCACAATGGCAAAGCCAAAAACTAGAGCAATAAAAGGAATTAATACATTAGAAAACCGTGGAAAATAAACAAAACCAACAGCACCAAATAAAAAAAACAAGGCCAAAAAACTGCCAGTTCGAGTTTCATTTGATAGACAAATAGTTAAGATAAGGACAATAAAAAAGAGTCTTTTACCCTTATTTAAAGCCGACCAAAACAATAACAAATACAAGGATAAAACTGTTGAAAAATTAGCTAATGAAACTTGCTCTAAAAAAATAGATGATGTTCTAGGGCCAGAAAAAATACCAAAACTAAACCTTTCTTCGAAACCTAAGGCATTATTAAAAAGCCCACTTTCATTAAACTCTTGAATTTCAATACCACGAGTATTTTGAAAATAGCTCGCTGGATTAAAGATAGCTGCATACCAGCTTATATCAATAACTTCTATTGCTAAAATAAAAGCAACAATAAGCGAGACAAATAACATTAATAGGTGAATATTTTGTTCTGTTAACCGAACTCCAACCATGGTAAAGACAGTAATAATCAAAATATTACGAATAGCATCAATGAATAGAACATGGCTAGCTAAATAGGTTAATCCTGCTGAAAATAAGGCAACAATAAATAGCAGTAAAGGCCATTTATCTATCGCTCTTAATTGATTTATAAGTAAAATTAAAACGATGTTAGCAACTAATAACACTTCCGTTAAAATCACAATACCGCGAGAAATAGGGCTGATTAAGCTATTCGTTAGCGCTAAAATTGAATTGTACAAAACACATAAAATAGTAAATAAAACAAGTATATTTCTCGTTTTATCATCAAGCTGTATTAGATAAGTCATAATTTATACACACTTTAATTTTTTAAAGCATTAAACAAAAAAATAGCATTACCAATTAAATAACGTTTCCACATTCTCCTTGGCTCTAAACATAAACGGTAAACCCATTCCAATTTAAATTTACGCATCAATTTAGGAGCCCTACTAACATTGCCCACTGTAAAATCGAATAACGCACCAACACCTATAGCTAGTTTCACTTCAGTATTAGCAAGATGCTTTGCAATCCATTGCTCTTGTAGCGGGTTTCCCATAGCAACAATTACCGTATCAGCCTTAGTTTTTTTTATTGCATTAACAATATCTTGATGTTCAGCTTCCGTTGCAACATAACCATGATGAAAACCAACAAAGTGATGTTGCGGGTAAGCGTTTTGCCAAATAGCGAGACATTTTTCAACCGTTTCAGCTTTCGCACCTAATAAATAAATACGAAGGGATTGCCCTATGTTAGCCAACAATTTTGGCGTAAAATCAGTACCATTTAAGTTTTCAACGAAGCCTTTTTGGTACTTTAATTTACTAGCCATTTCTAATCCTATGCCGTCATTTAGTACGGTAAACTGATTTAAGGTATTTTTATAATCTGCATCCTGATTAGCTAAGTTCACTGTATGAGCATTAGCAAAAGCGATAAAGTGTTGTTTTCCTTTAGTAAATTGTTCGCTGATAAAATTAACTACTTGCTCACTATTACGGGTATCAACAGCAACTCCCTGAATATCACGGCTATAAGTCCCAACCACTTGATGGTATTCTGCTGTAAAATAGCCTGCGACATGACGCCAAGAATATTGTTTTGCGTAACGCTTGGCACACAAAGCTGCTTTTTCAAAATCAAGTTGTTGAATATATTGATGTACCAATATAGATGAAGATTCAGATTCAAAATCGATAGTCAAACCTAGATGACTTGTTTGTACTATTTTTTCAAAACTCGGAATTTTTGATGTTATTGGTACCAGTCCCCCCGACATTCCCTCAATAATCGTCATGCCAAAACCTTCAAATTCTGATGCGCTGATAATATAACGAGAATGCTTAATTGTTTGATTTAACTTGGCTTCACTAGGCTCAATTATAAGTGAAATATACTGCTGTAAATTACGTTGCTCAATCATAGCTTCAAGCTTACTTTGATTATTATCCCAATCCTTACCTGCAATAATTAATCGATAGTTACTATCAAATTTAATCAGTTGACTGAAAAAATGGACAAGTAAGTCAATACGCTTATTATCCGAAAATCTACCTATAAAAATAAACGTTTGCGGTTTAGTGTGGTTCAGGTTTTGGCTTTGAATGCTAGTGTTCTTTTCTGAACAGGATGATGCAACAGACGTGGTTTCCATTGAAAACTTTTCAGTATCAACACCATTTTCAATTAGCTTTAATTTACTCTTGGCTGTGATCGACGAAAAAATAGCATGATCATTAACGCTACATGCAAAAACTTTATCAACATTACGCAAACTGAATTTAGTTATAAAGCGAAAATACACTTTTTTTAATGATGCGGCATAAGGCGTATGAAAAATGCCACCATGAGTCGATAGTACGAGTTTTTTTCTGTGCAATATCTTGCTATTCGCTAAGTAATCAAGAAAAAAATCAACACCATGGATATGAATAATATCTGCGCTTTTAATATGGTTCAGTACAGATAAAGCAATAGCATATTTATAGCTGCCAAAATAAGCCAAACGACAAACTTTTATACCTGCAATACTGTCTATATCAGCTAAAGCTTGCTCGGTATGAAAAATTTTATTTAAGGTAATTATTGATACTGTTAAGCCCGAAGCTTTTTGCTCTTTTGCTAACTGTAAAACAAAGTTTTCTAACCCACCAATAGCAGGTGAAAATTGCCTGACAATATGAATAACATTCATCAAATATCCTTATCAAAAACAGTTTTGCTTTAAAACATAAACTACGCTGTTTTCATAAAAAGATTAAATGAAATAAATTGGTATATAGAATGAATAAACTTCACCTATCAAATTTGTAAAAAATCGTCGAGTGAAATTTAAAAAGCAATGATGGAATAGATCGTAAAAATATTCTGGTAGTTTTGCTGCTGCTCAAACTACCAGTAAATTTTAGAGAAAACGAGAATATATAATGTTGTGAGCGATTACTTATTATTTAAGTTGAAATTTAGCATACGGTTAAGCGACTTAAGTGCGCCGTCACGTAGTGTCATATCAACAAACACTTCTTTACCTGTTGGGTCAATTAACGCGTCTTCAATCTCTTTTAAGCCGTTCATGGCCATCCAAGGACAATGAGCACAACTTCTACAGGTTGCACCTTCTCCAGCAGTTGGCGCTTCGAAAAATTCTTTATCAGGGCACAACTGCTGCATTTTATAAAAAATACCACGGTCGGTTGCCACAATAAATTTTTGATTGGGTAATTCTTGTGCCGCTTTAATCAATTGGCTGGTTGAGCCTACTGAGTCGGCTAGTTCGATAATCTCAGCAGGAGACTCCGGGTGAACCAATATCGCAGCATCTGGATGCAAAGCTTTCATATCTGTTAGTGCTTTGGTTTTGAACTCGTCATGAACGATACAAGCGCCCTGCCACATGATCATGTCGGCACCCGTTTGCTTTTGTATGTAATTACCTAAGTGACGATCAGGTCCCCAAAGGGTTTTTTCACCTTTTTCATCTAAATGTTCAACAATTTCTAACGCACATGACGACGTTACAATCCAATCAGCTCGCGCTTTCACGGCTGTTGATGTATTGGCATAAACCACAACGGTACGATCAGGGTGCTGATCACAAAATTCATTAAACTCTTTGATCGGACAACCTAGGTCTAATGAACAAGTGGCTTCTAACGTTGGCATAATTACCGTTTTTTCCGGCGTTAGTACCTTGGCTGTTTCGCCCATAAATTTAACACCCGCTACAATTAAGGTATCGGCTGGGTGAGTATTACCAAAGCGTGCCATCTCAAGTGAGTCAGCAACGCAACCGCCCGTTTCTTCAGCTAACGCTTGAATTTCTGGATCAGTGTAATAATGAGCCACTAAGACAGCGTTTTTCTCAATTAATAACTGTTTGATTCTAGCTTTGTATTCAGCCTTTTGATCTATCGATAAAGGCTTAGGCTTAGCTGGAAATTCGAAATCAAATTCAACGGCTAAATTGGCTTGGCTCATTAGGTTCTCTGTACATCAAGATATAAAAAAGGCGGCAATTATAAGGGAATTATCGGTAAATGTGTAGTTTAAGCGAATCAGGCTAGAAAAATAGTAATATTTTAATAAAAGTGTAAAGACCCGAGCAGATAATTAAATGTTATAAGCCCAATATAATGAACCTAAATTAGGTTTAAGGGTTTAAGCTATTAATAAAAAATTAAGTTGGATGAATAGAATAAGTAAAGTTGAAGATAATAGAACCACTTCAAAAAAGTGGTCGGTCGTGAAGGATTTGAACCTTCGACAAATTGGTTAAAAGCCAACTGCTCTACCAACTGAGCTAACGACCGATAGTAGATATATTGTATAAATTAGAAGTGGTCGGTCGTGAAGGATTTGAACCTTCGACAAATTGGTTAAAAGCCAACTGCTCTACCAACTGAGCTAACGACCGATAGTAGATATATTGTAAAATTAGAAGTGGTCGGTCGTGAAGGATTTGAACCTTCGACAAATTGGTTAAAAGCCAACTGCTCTACCAACTGAGCTAACGACCGATTTTAATTCTAATTTTTTAACAAGTTATTTGTATAAACCACCTAGGTAGAAAAGTGGTCGGTCGTGAAGGATTTGAACCTTCGACAAATTGGTTAAAAGCCAACTGCTCTACCAACTGAGCTAACGACCGATAACTTGTTTACATCATGCTGCTGCCTGATGCGCCGCATATAATACTGATATAAAATTTTAGTGCAACAACTAATTCGAAGTTTTTTTAACAATTCGAACTGTTTGCACAAAAAGACAGCGTTTAGTTTAAGTTACAAACGAATTTGCTTACTTTATTAATTCTAATCTTGAACCGGCTAATTGTGCCGCCGATGTAGAAGGGTATTCTTTAATCAGTTGGTTGTATAAAACACGAGCCCGCGCTTTGTCACCTTGTTTATCTGAAACCATCGCAAGTTTCAGCATCGCATCACTACGCTTAGTTGAATCTTTATGCTGATTAACCACTATCGAAAATTCATTCGCTGCTTGGCTTAATTCATTTTTAGTGAATAATAATTGTCCTAACCAATAATGTGCATTCGCGGCATAAGTTGAATTAGGGTATTTTTTATTAAACGCTTTAAACTTTTCAATGGCTTGATCATATTGTTTTTCTTTTAACACAAGGTTAACAGCATGATCATAGGCTTCATTTTCAGTTAAATCTGAGCTGTAATCTATATTAGGCGCATTATTAACATTATTTGAAGCTAAGGTAGCAGGAACTTGAGGAGATTGAATAGCTTGGCTTACACGTCGGTCTAATTCCTGATACAGCTCTCGCTGACGTTCAAGAATTTGGCTGAGTTTATGGCTATGCAATTCAGTAACACCACGTATTTCGTCCACTTCATTTTGCAGATCAGTTAATTGGCGTTGCATATTGATTTGTGCCCTATTACGAGCATCTAGCTTACGCTCAACGTTAGCAAGTTGTTCTGACAAACTCACGTTAGCGCTGCTTGAATTAACCGGTTGGCTACTTACATCAATCACAGGTGCTGGTTGTGCAGCTAGTACCAAACTGGTACTAGCTGCAAATGTGGCACCTAATAAAACAGTTAAATGTTTCATTTATTGCCCAATATTAATAAACCAATACAGCACGACGGTTAGTAGCAAATGCTTCTTCAGTACGTTCTTTAGCTAATGGTTTTTCTTCGCCATAGCTTACTGTAGTAATTTGAGATGAAGAAACACCCATGTTTTCTAAGTATGATACAACGGCTTTAGCACGACGCTCGCCTAACGCAATGTTGTACTCAGGTGTACCGCGTTCATCAGCATGGCCTTCAACTAATACGTTACGGCTTGGGTTAGCTGATAAAAATGTTGCATGAGCATCTAAGATAGCTGAGAAGTCAGCACTTAGCGTAGACTTATCAAATTCAAAATAGATGATGTTAGCTGATAATAATTTTTCAACTTGCTGACGTTTTTGTTCAGCCATTTCAGCTTCTTTTTTCATTGCTGCAATTTTTACTTGCTCAGCTTGTTTAGCCGCTTCTTGTTGAGCAACTACTGCCGCTTTTTCAGCAGCAATACGTGCATCTTCTTCTGATGTATCAGTTGAGCTACATGCAGAAATAGCAAGTAAAGGTAAAGAAATAGCTAAAGCTTTAACAATTTTATTCAGGCGCATTATATTTTCCTTGTTATCTTCTATGTTTTGTAAAACGTTGTATTTATAAAAATGGTGACCACGATGGCGACTTAACTTGCCCATTTAACGCGGGTAAGCGAGCCTTAAAACGACCATCAACAGAAACCAAACTTAGCACTTGGCGATTTTCATGCAAAGTACTGTAAATTATTATCCCGCCGTTAGGTGAAATACTCGGTGATTCATCTAAGCGAGTACTAGTTAACACTTGAAACTGTCCACTTGCAAGTTCTTGTTTTGCTAAATGATACTTGCCATGTGTGCGATTTACCATCACTAATTGTTTACCATCAGGTGTTAATGAGCCACCTAAGTTCATTTCACCGTCAAATGTTAACCGTTTAAGCTTACCGCTAACTAAATTTACGCGATATAGCTGAGGTTTTCCACCTCGTTCTGAACTAAATACTAATGATTGGCTATCTGGTGACCAACTTGGCTCGGTATCTATTGCTCGGTGACGAGTAATTCGACGTAATTGCTTGGTGACTAAGTTCTTTACATAAATTTCTGGGTTCCCATCTTTTGAAAGAACCAAAGCTAATTTATTGCCATCTGGTGACCAAGTTGGCGCCCCATTAATTCCTTTATGCGAACTGATCATTTGGCGTTGGCCAGTATAAATATTTAACGTAAATATTTGTGCCTGATGATTTTCAAAAGTTACATAAGCCAATTGCTGCCCGTCAGGCGACCAACTTGGCGACATTAATGGCTCTTTTGAACTTAATAATACATGTTCGTTATAACCGTCATAATCTGCGATAACTAACTGGTAAGGGTAATCCCCTTCGTCCCGCACAATAACATACGCTATTTTAGTTAAAAAAGCGCCACGCGTACCAGTTAACTTTTCATAAACTTTATCACTAATACGATGGGCATAACGACGGAATTGATCAGCGCCAATTGTCATCGTGGCATAATCTAAAATATGATCCGATGTTTTAACTAATTTACCGTTACTCAACATTTGTGAGTTACCACCGGTTAATTGACCACGAATAACATCAATTAATTGAAAGTCCACCTGATAAGTACCAACAGCCGTTTCTGATACTTTGCCAACAACAACCGCTTCAACCCCGGTAGCAGCCCATGCCGTATAATCAATATCTTTATCGCTAGTTGGTTGCGATGGGAATTTTTCGCTCGCAATTGGACTAAATTTACCACTGCGCAATAAATCATCACTAATAATTTGTGCAATATTTTCCGGCATAGGACCTGCGCCTTGCCATTGAAAAGGCACCACGGCAATAGGACGTGCGGAGTCAAGCCCGCCGGTGATCACTATTTTCTGTAAGGTGGCATAACTTGACAGTGACAAAAAGGTTAAACAAGTCAATACAATGCTTTTAAATATATTCATAAAATCCAAAATTCTCGTTAATAAATGTTATGCGAGTATGTAAGTTTACGCCGTGATTTATACCTTAAAAAATCAGCGGTTCCTAGTCAAAGTTTGGAATATATTCCAATTCAAACTTTTTAAATTGTTTATATACATCAGGATTATCTGACATAGGGATAGTACCTAACTTTAATACGCCGGTTTTCGCTGCGTTACAAACGACAGGATCACCTTTACCTGTAGTCACATTGGTAACAAAACCTGATGATGTAATACTGATGATCAATGAACAAGATTTACCGCTCATGGTCGCTTTATCTTTTAGGACACTGCGATTAATAGCTTGACTAATTAACGCATGGTAACGGTTAACTTCACCCATCACTTGCTGACTTCTTGCTTGCTCACGAGCTGCCATTTCTGCCGCCATTTGCTCAGCTAACATCGCCTCTTGCAATTCACGTTCTTTAGCTTCTCGCGCTTTGCGCTTTTTCTCTTCTTCGCGTTGCTTTCTAATTTCAGCCGCTTTTTGAGCAGCTTTTTCTTCAGCAATGCGTTTTGCTTTAGCGTCAGCTGCTGCTTGTTCAGCTTTTTTTTGCTCTGCAACTTTAGCTTGTCGCGCTTTTTCTGCTTGGTCAGCCTTAGCTTTTGCCGCTTTAGCTGCCGCGTCAGCTTTGCGTTTTTCCGCTTCTTTTTGTTTACGTTGTTTTTCTAACGATTTAATTCGTTCTTGCTCTTTAGCACGTTTTTCTCTCGCTTTAGCGGCACGATCTTCTAATTCTTTTAATCGCTTCTGTTCAGCGGCTTTTGCATCAGACTTTTGTTTTTTAATATCATTTACTCGTGCTTCAAGCACACTTTTATCGATCGCTACCGCTTGAATAGGGTTAATTTGTGCTACAGGCGTGGGGGTTGGTTTAGGCTCATGAGAAAAATTCCCAAATAATAAAAACAACGCTAATAAAAGGTGTAAAAACACACTTAACGACAAAGCAACTGTATATTTTTTATCCACCATTATTTCTCCGGTGAATCAGTCATTAAACCTACCGATGGCACTCCGGCAACATTTTGCAATAATACCATAAGTTGCACTACCGCATTATATGAGACACTACCATCACCATTAACAACAACCGGTGTGTCGGGATCAATCGACAACCTAGCCGCCACTTCAATAGCCACTTCTTCCGCTGACATCTGCTGGTTTTCACCATTAATTGAAAGGTAGTAATTCCCCGCGGCATCAACTGAAGCTACCATCGGCGTTTTACTATCTTTATCGAGTGCTTGTGCTTCTGCTTTGGGTAAGTCGACTTTAACCCCTTGGGTAATAAGTGGCGCTGTTACCATAAAAATGATCAACAACACCAACATCACGTCGATATAAGGAACGACATTAATTTCAGCAACTTTTCTACGTCTTACTCTTTGATACATATAAGGTAACTTAAACCTGTGGCTAGATTAATGATTATCAACAGTGATTTGGCGTTGCAAAATACTTGAAAATTCTTCCATAAAGTTACCATAACTATTTTCTAGTTTTTCTACTGTATGACTGAAACGGTTAAATGCCATTACCGCTGGAATTGCAGCAAATAAACCCATGGCGGTAGCAACTAACGCTTCCGCAATACCTGGTGCAACCATAGCAAGAGTAGCCTGTTGAACAGCACCTAAGGCAATAAATGAATTCATAATACCCCACACTGTACCAAATAAACCAATATATGGACTAATTGAGCCCACCGTTGCCATAAACGGTAAATGTGTTTCTAAGTTATCAACTTCTCGTGACAAAGCAACACGCATCGCACGGTGAGTGCTATCGATAATCATACTAGGGCTTTGGCTATGAGTTTTTCTTGAACGGGCAAATTCTTTAAAGCCAGCAGAAAATAAGTGCTCAATGCCATAAACATGAGGTTTAGCGTTAATTTCACTATATAGTTTACTAATATCCGCACCACTCCAAAATTTATCTTCAAAATCATGAAGCTGATCATTGGCCTCTTTTAATGCTTTTTTGCGCTGAAAAATCATTGTCCAGCATGTTACTGAAAAACCAAGTAAAATAAGCATAACGGATTTTACAAGTAAACTGGCCTGTAAAAACAAGTCTAAAATTGAAAGCTCAGCTGACACTAGGTAAGGCTCCTAAAATTTCTTGAGGTAAAGCACAAGGCTTTATTTGGTTATTTGATAAATTAACAAAAGCGATTAACACTTCTACTGTACATAATTTACGATTACTTTGGTTATACACATCTTGAGAAAAAATGATACTGGCTTTTTTCAGTTGCTTAATTTTAGATATTACTGTGAGTTGGTCATCAAGTTTACCGGCAAAAAGATTATCCATTTGCACTTTACGAACCACAAAGCCAATCTCTTTCGTTAATAAGTCTGATTGACTGATGCCTAATTCCCTTAACCACTCGGTGCGGGCGCGCTCAACATACTTTAAATAATTAGCATTATAAACAATACCACCAGCATCGGTATCTTCATAATAAATTCTCAAGCTAAAGCTGTGTTGATTTTCGTTCATCTCAGTTTATTAAATCTCGAGTTATTAATTGTTTTTTCAACGTTAGCTTACCCATATTGGGGTTATATGATGCGTATATTACACGTTGTGCATATTTTCTGGCTATAAAATTATTGCAATAGTAATAGATATTAATACTTAACAACAAGCGTTAAACCGCCAGAACTGTAACAAAATTTAAACTTTTAGTGTGATATACGAAAAGTATCATAAAAAACAGTAAAAATATAAACGACTTTTATTAAGTTATTGTGAGAATTCTTATTTTTAGCCAGTAGCCAAAATATTAAAAAGCTAAGGTAAGCAGTTTATTGGAAGCGTATGCAAAGTATTTAAACCTCAATGGAGCAAAAAATCATACCATTAGAAAAACTAATGCGAAAGTTAAGTTTTATTAGTTTGTCAGTTGTTACCCGACTAGCTAAAATGCAATTGTTGTCTGAGCTAGCGCAAATTGACTTAATTTGAACCTAAGTCATTAGCCAGATATTTTAGATTAGATAGTGATTATCTTTTCTCTCTTGTTCCCTAAAGTTTTAATTAACTTCCTTATATCAACTTTATTAGTTGGCCCGTGTTACTTAACACGGGCTTTTTTTTATTTAAAATTTAGTAAATAGCTAAACCATTCCGTATAAGCTCAGGTAAAGTGCCTTTTCACTTATGCTTGTGACGGTAAATCAAAACCTAAATGTAAATAAGCAGCATCAGTTGCAATTCGGCCACGTGGCGTGCGCTGCAAAAAACCTTGCTGAATTAAAAATGGTTCAAGCACATCTTCAATGGTTTCGCGCTCTTCACCAATAGCCGCAGCTAAATTATCAACACCAACAGGGCCGCCCATGAACTTTTCAATAATGGCTTGTAATAGTTTACGGTCCATAATATCAAAACCTTCGGTGTCAACTTCTAGCATATCAAGTGCCCGTTGAGCGGTTGTTTCATTAACAACGCCTGCGGTTTTAACATCGGCATAATCACGCACTCGCCGTAATAAACGATTGGCAATACGCGGCGTACCTCGAGAACGTTTCGCTATTTCAAAAGCGCCTTGCTCATCCATGGTTAAATTTAAAAAATGCGCTGATCGTTTTACAATTTCAGTTAAATCTTTAGTTTTATAAAATTCTAAGCGTTGCACAATACCAAAGCGATCTCTTAAAGGTGAGGTTAACGAACCTGCCCGTGTAGTTGCGCCAATCAAAGTAAAAGCCGGTAAATCTAATTTAATTGAACGCGCCGCCGGACCTTCACCTATCATAATATCTAATTGGTAATCTTCCATTGCAGGATACAAAATTTCTTCAACTACAGGACTCAAACGATGAATTTCATCAATGAACAGCACGTCATTTTCTTCTAAATTTGTTAATAGTGCGGCTAAATCACCGGCCTTTTCTAATACCGGCCCTGATGTTGTCCGAATATTAACGCCCATTTCATTTGCGACAATATTGGCTAACGTGGTTTTACCTAACCCCGGCGGACCAAAAATTAATAAGTGATCTAGCGGTTCAGCTCGTTTTATTGCAGCTTCAATAAAAATTTCCATTTGTGATTTTACGTGATCTTGGCCGGTATAATCAGCCAACATTTTAGGGCGAATAGCGCGATCTACCCCTTCATCTTCACGGGTTGCAATAGGTTGGATCAGTCGATCAGCTTCAATCATAAATAGCGTATCTTTTTAATATAGAGAAAAATGAACAAGTAAAATCAAAGTTTATAACATCGCTTTTAATGCGTCACGAATTAACGCTTCACTCGACATCCCCACTTGATATATACCTCGAACCGCTTTTTCGGCTTGTGCTGAACTATAACCAAGAGAAACCAAGGCATTAATAGCATCACCTTTATGATCACTGTGAACTAAGCTTGTTGCTTCACCACCTGATAAAGGCATTGCATCGGTTGCCGGTGTATGAATATCACTTTGCCAATCTTTTAACCTATCGCGCATTTCAATTAATAAACGTTCGGCGGTTTTTTTACCGACACCTGGAATTTTTACTATTGTGGTGAGGTCATCATGAGCAACACAACTTACAAATTGCTCAGCCGACATACCAGATAATATAGCTAAGCCTAATTTAGGGCCAACACCATTCACCTTGATTAACAAGCGAAACAACTTACGTTCAGTTTTATTGGCAAAACCATACAATAATTGAGCATCTTCTCTCACGACAAAATGAGTATATATTGTTGCTTCACTATCGATTTCAGGTAAAGAATAAATACTGGTCATCGGCATTGATATTTCATAGCCAACACCATGGCATTCAATTAAAATTTCTGGTGCAGTTTTTTCTAATAATTTTCCACGAAGACGGCCGATCACTTAATTCACCTTTCATTAATTTACATATATTCAAGCTATCTCAACTTGCCCGTTCAACAGCTTGAGATGATTTGGCTATAACCTGTTTATTTGCCAAAACAATAACACTATATAAATATACAGTAAAGTAACTTTTACCTTTAAGGACAACACTGTTCACAAGCAGTCAGCCGCTAACCCAGCTCAAGATAAAAATTTAGCGTAACCGGCCTCTAACAGTTTTAGAAGCCTGACCTGACATTTTCAACAAAGACTCATAACTATGACCATGGCATAAAGCAACGGCAAGTGCATCTGCCGCATCAGCCTGTGGCGCGGCAGGTAATTTTAAAATAGAGCACACCATATGTTGTACTTGTTCTTTAGATGCAGCGCCCGTACCAACAACTGACTGCTTAATTTGGCGGGCTGAATATTCAGCAATGGTTAAATCGGCATTCGTTGCCGCGACAATTGCAGCGCCTCGCGCTTGGCCAAGCTTAAGTGCAGAATCTGGGTTTTTTGCCATAAAGACTTGCTCAATAGCAAACATGTCCGGCTGAAATTGAAGAATAAGTTCTGACACGCCAGCAAAGATAGTTTGTAATCGAGGGCCGAGTTCTTTACCAGCAGAAATTGCTTTAATACAACCACTGCCCAAATAAGTAAAATTACGCCCTTCTTGTTTAATAATGCCATAACCCGTTAAGCGAGAGCCGGGATCAATACCGAGAATAATGGACAAAGTACAACCTGAACAAAAATCTTATCATGCAGGGAAGTTTATCAGTTTTTACTAGGGTCTGTTTATCTTTGTTTAATAATTTAGCTGAGAGATAAAATCGTTTTAATCAAGGCTGAAATTATGTCGTTTAGTCATCTAAACCAATAATTTTTAACGCCGAGTAAAGCGATTTTAGCCTCAGCCCACAGGGCAATGGCTATTTTTTACACTAGCTGCATTAGAATTTCACTCATTTGGAATAAGCAAACAACGTTCATTCTGCGTTGCTATCACTAAAAATAGCCTATTGCTGAAAATATAAACAAAGTTAACAGACCCTAAAAGTTATAGCCTTGATTCATTTACATTTATGGCTTGCTGATTAAATGATCGGAAAGTAGTTGATAGAAGTTTTTTTGATCTATCGGTTTTGCCAAGTGCGCATTAAAACCAGAACTTAAATATTGGCTTACTTCTTCTTTCATAACATTCGCAGTTAAAGCAATAATAGGAACTTTGCTGCCTAATTCTCGAATATTTTGACAAGCTCCAACGCCATCAAGCTCTGGCATCTGAATATCCATCAAAATAATATCCGGTTGCGCTTGTTGGTAAAGATTAATTGCTTCAATGCCATTTTGTGCAAGGTAAACCTTTGCTTTGGTTAACTCGAGCATTTTTTTAACGACCATTTGGTTAATACGGTTATCTTCGGCAACAAGTATAATTTTATCGTGTAGATCTGGAGCATTGATCACTTCAGCTGCTGAGTTAATTTCTTGGTCAACCACCAACTTATCAACTTTAACCATAGGTAAATTAACCATAAAGCTTGTGCCAACTTGCTCTTTACTTTTAACGCGAATTTCACCGCCCATCAAATTAGTTAAGTTTTGTGATATCGCCATGCCTAGTCCAGTACCGCCATATTTACGAGTAGTTGAACTATCTGCTTGGGTGAAATGATGAAACAACTTAGCTAGAGCAATTTCATTCATACCAATTCCGGTATCGGTAATAGTAAAACTTATGCCTTTTAAATAATGGTTAAGTTTAACATTCAATTCAACAGAGCCTTGTTCAGTAAACTTAATGGCATTAAACAATAAATTAACCAATATTTGTTTGATACGAACTTGATCACCTAACCAATACGATGGCAAGTTATCTTCAATGCTCAGTTTAAAAGTTAATGATTTTTCTTGTGCTAAGGTACTAAATTCATACTCTATTTCATTTAAAAGGATTGATAAATTAAACTCGCAACATTCAATTTGTAATTGCCCTGCTTCAATTTTAGAAAAATCTAATATTTCATTAACAATCGTCAATAACTTTTTCGTTGAAGAAATGGCATTACTCACCAATTCAACACCATTATTACTGAGCTGCTCATTACGCAATAACTGTAATGAACCGTATATGCCATTCATTGGTGTTCTAATTTCATGGCTCATATTAGCCACAAATAAACTCTTTGCTCGATTAGCGATTTCTGCTTTTTCTTTTTCTTGCTCTAACTGAGCATTTTGAGAACTTACCAGCGCATTCTTTTCATTTAAATCATCATTAAGCTTTTGCAAAGATAAGGTTTTTTCGGTAACACTTTTTCGCAATTGACGATTAAATACAACACTTAGCAACAATAATAAAAAGCTAACAGCTATTGCAGTAAACAAATACTGTCGATTAATGCCTTTATCTTGATTGAGATAATCGTCAAAAATTAAACCATCTAGTGAGCTTTCTTTTTCAACTAAACCTAAATTTCGGTATATATTCGCAATATGCAAAAATCGACTTTTCGAGACCGTACCTATTGGAGTGATCTCAGAATATATTAACGGCTTGGTTTTTAGCGCTTCAAAGGTCAAAACCGCTTTATCGGCATTAGGGTTATATTTGTTAATGATCAAATCCACTAATTCAGCTTGATGGCTTAATGCATACTTCCAACCTTTTATACTCGCTTCAATAAAAGCTTGTGCGCGTTCAGGATGCGCTTCAACATATTGTTGAGAAGTAAAAATCATATCACCGTAAAAATCGATACCATAATTACGCGGGTCAATAATAGTAATTTGGTGTCCTTTATTTTGATAATAAGCTGGCTGGTTGGTGATATAAACAGAAAATGCGTCAACAGAGCCATCTAACAAAACATCATCGTTAAAGGCAAAAGGCACATACGAATAATTATCATCGGTGAGACCAACTGAGGCAAATAATGCCGTGATTGCTGCGCCATCAATCCCTTTTTGAAAAGACACTTTTTTATTAATTAAATCTTCAGGGCTGCGAATATTAGCATCAGCTAGTGCCATTAACACAAGTGGGCTATGTTGATAAATAGTACTTAACACTACCACAGGTTTATTTTGCAAACGGTGTAAAACAATACTTGAATCAGTGATGCCAAAAGTTGCGCGATCAGCTAAAACATCTTCTACAGGGCTGGTTTTTATATTGCGTGCTTTTATCTCAACATCAAAGCCGACTTCTTGATAATAGCCTTGCTCTTTTGCAGCATAATAACCAGCAAATTGAAATTGATGTTTCCATTTTAATTGTAAAGTAACTTTTTCATTAGCTTGAGCTAACGGCGCAGAAACACTAAAAAGTACAAGGATAAAAATAAGAATGTGTTTAATAGTACAACTTCCTACCTGAACAATGAGTAACGTTTTAATAATATTGGATATTGTCAGAGTTGCAAGTTATATAGTTATTTAAAACAAGTCTGAATATACAAGCATGTTTTAATTTAGAAGCAATATTTACGATAAAAAACAAAAAAGCTTGAATGTAGTAACATTCAAGCTTTTTTAGGATAACAAATTAACTTAGAGGTTAGTTAACGATTTATTCGCTCGCCTCGGCTGACGAATCAGCATCCTCTGTGGTTTTATTTTCAACAATTGTGGCAACACCTAATTCCGCTAGCTGTGCTGGATTAGCTTCACCTGGCGCATTAGTTAACGGACAAGCCGCTGTCGTAGTTTTTGGGAATGCCATCACGTCACGAATCGATGAAGCTCCTGTCATTAACATCACTAAGCGATCTAAACCAAAAGCTAAACCTGCATGCGGTGGCGCACCGTATTGTAATGCTTCAAGTAAGAAGCCAAATTTCTCTTGTGCTTCCGCTTCATCAATACCTAATAAACCAAATACTGCCGACTGCATCGCTTGATCGTGGATACGAACAGAGCCACCACCTAATTCACAGCCATTTAACACCATGTCGTAGGCATCAGATAAAGCACCAACAGGGTTAGCAATTAATTCTTCCGGTGTCATATTACTTGGCGCGGTAAACGGGTGATGAATTGCATGTAATTGCCCATCAACTTGTTCAAACATTGGAAAATCCACCACCCATAATGGTTTCCATTCATCCGTGGTAAAACCAAGATCTTCGCCCAATTTTAAACGTAATGCACCAAGCGCTTCGGTAACTATGTTTGTAGTATCTGCGCCAAATAAAATAATATCACCTGTTTGAGCATCAACACGGGTTAATAAAGCTGTCACCGCATCGTCAGACAAAAATTTCAAAATAGGTGATTGTAACCCTTCGCGACCTGCCGCAAGATCATTAACTTTTAGCCATGGCATGCCTTTCGCGCCATAAATAGCAACAAACTTAGTATAGTCGTCTAAATTTTTACGAGACAGTTTACTAGCAGCCCCTGGTACTTTTATAACAGCAACGCGACCGTTTTCATCATTAGCAGGACCTGAGAATACTTTAAATTCAACATCTTTTAAAATATCAGCAACATCTACTAATTCTAATGGGTTACGTAAATCAGGTTTGTCAGAGCCAAATCGTTGCATCGCTTCTGAATAAGGCATTCTTGGAAACTCGCCTAAATCAACAGACAACATTTTTTGGAACAATTCACGGATCATCGTTTCTGTCACTGACATCACTTGCTCAGCACTCATAAACGAAGTTTCAATATCTATTTGTGTGAATTCAGGTTGGCGATCAGCACGTAAATCTTCATCACGGAAACATTTTACGATTTGATAATAACGCTCCATGCCTGACATCATTAATAATTGTTTAAATAACTGTGGTGATTGAGGTAAAGCAAAAAACTTCCCTTTATGAGTACGACTTGGTACCAAATAATCACGCGCACCTTCTGGCGTTGCCGCAGTAAGGATTGGAGTTTCAATATCTAAGAAACCTTGTGCTTCTAATGACGCACGTACCGCTGATGTAACACGGGCACGAAAACGTAAACGTTCAGTCATTTCAGGGCGGCGTAAGTCTAAATAACGATACTTTAAACGCTGCTCTTCTGAGTTATTTTGTTTTGAGTCTAACGGTAATGGTGCCGCTTTATTTAAAATAACCAGTTCTAAACCTAAAACTTCAATACCGCCGGTAGCCATATCTTTATTGACTTGCCCTTGTGGACGAGCACGGACTTTACCTTTTACTTGCACGCAAAACTCATTACGTAAAGTATTGGCTTTGGCTAATACTTCTGGAAAATCAGGATCATAAACCACTTGCACTATACCTTCACGATCACGTAAATCTAAAAAGATAACGGCTCCGAGATCACGACGGCGGTTGACCCAACCACAAAGAGTTACTTCTTGACCAATGTGAGCTTCATTCACCTCACCACAATAGAGACTGCGCATGTATTTTGCCTTGAAAATTTGGTTTGTTTGAGGATCTTTCTAAAAGAATATAAAAGAAACTAAGAGAAAAATGCCTAACGGTTAACGATAAAAATGAGCGACATTATATAGCAATATCAGGCAATGTCACCTTTGAGATAAAGAGAAAAGAAAGTGTCAACCTGTGTGGTATGTTTTTGCGGCAATTTAACAGGTTTTAATCTGGGGTTTTAGTTTGTGATTTTAGTACCAAAGAGCGCCAATGCAGCAGTTATACACAAAAGCTCAACACGCTTTAATTAAAAATATAATGATTTTTACCATGAGCTTTCACACGATACATCAAGGTATCAGCCACTTTTAACAATTCAGTATCGCTATCACCATCGTCAGGAAAAGCCGAAATACCAATACTGCAACTTACAGCAACAGTAGCAATAGATAGCTCAACTGGCTGACGGATCACTTTTAATGCTTTTTCAGCAATAAAAGCCGCTTCTTTTTTATCATTTAGGCCAGTTAGCAATAATACAAATTCATCTCCGCCAAAACGTGCAACAGTGTCAGATTCTCGAACACAAGCTTGCAAGCGATCCGTTAGCTGTACCAATAATTCGTCACCAACATCATGACCATAATTATCATTAATATGTTTAAAACCATCTAAATCAATAAACAAAACAGCCAAGGTTAACCCTTGTCGTTTATGAAAGTTAATCGCTGAATTAATTCGCTCAGTTAATAATGTTCGATTCGCTAAGCCTGTTAATTCATCATGGTTTGCCATGTGTTTCATTTTAATTTCTAACGCTTTACGACGCTTAATTTCATGATACAGACGGCGATTCCAAAAAATAATCACCGCAATAACAATGACAGTGAAAACGCCAATTTGAATGGCTAATTTGATCACCACATTTTTTTCAAAACCGGTATTAATTTCAACGTTAAACCATTTATCAATAATAGTTTGTTTTTCTAACTCACTAATTGAGGCAAGTGCTTGATTAACTAGCAATAACAACTCAGGCCAGTCTTTGCGTATCCCAATTTGTTCACCGTCAACCGCTAAATTATCAATAACCGAAAGTCCCATCGTAATTAAGCTTTCACGTTTTAATAACTCAGAGGCTGGAGCTAATGACGTTACTAACGCCGCTACTTGCCCTTTTTGTAATAAATGATATCCCGCTTCTATCGTATCAACTTCAACCAACTCTATTGCTGGGTATAATTTATTGATGATACTAATGACATGAACACCAGATAAAACTGCTACTTTACGATCAGAAAAATCAGACAGTACCGCCTTTTTCCCGCTGGTTACCGGATGAACAATACCCCACGGCATATGCCAGTACGATTCAGAAAAATTCAAAAAACTTTGTCTTTCTTCGGTGTTTGACACACTTGTGATCATATCAACTTCTTTGTTTTCAACAGCGGCAATTAAATCTTGCCAACGCGTGTACGGCACAAACGTAAATTGTGTTCCCATACGTTGTGCAATCAGTTCAAAAACATCTGGGTTAATGCCAACAAAATCACCATAATTATCAACAAACTCCATTGGCGACCAATTCGTTGTCATACCAACTTTAATCTGTGGATGTTCTAACAGCCAAGCTTGTTGCTCAACACTAAGTTTAATGCGCTTAGAGACTTGTTGAAAAAACGCATTTTGTTTTGCTGTTAACCACTGGTGTTCAATATCAATTAATTGATAATTAGGTATTTGCTCAAAGCCATTGACGATTAATTGTCTGATATTGTCATTATTTTGCTTAGTTAGCACATGAAAACTGACTGGCAAATAATTTGAAATAATTGAAAAGTAATATGGAGATAAGTTAGCTTGAGCTAATAACCAGCTAATATGCTGTGCTTCACCAACAATACCATCAAGCTCCTCCGCATTAGTTGGTATTAAAGCGTCCGCTAAATTTTCATAGGGTAAAAACTGAATATTTGGGTATTTATGCTCTAAATCTAATAAATAAGGGGCATGAGCTGCAATAGCAATGGTTTTTCCCGCTAAATCATCAACATGCTTTACGCGATCTAATTGTTGAGAAATAAAAAACTGCACTTTATCTTGGTAAAGCTTATGTATAGGTATGATTTTTTCATTTAAAGCCCTGTCTGCAAAAGCAATGTGGGCATCAGCATGATCATTAGTCAACTGTGACGTCGCTTGTACCTGAGATACTTTTGCAAAATCAACATCGACACCACTAAAACCTGACCAAATCCGCCATAAATCTATTAATAAACCTTCTGGCTCTCCTTTAACATTATGACCAATATAAGGAGGTTTTAATTGGCTGTATGTGACTAACAAACGCTGACGTTTTTCTGATTGCCCAAACCATTTTTGATATAGTTCAGTAAGTTCTTGTGCCGATATTAATGCTATCCCCTGACTTATATCAGAGCTTAACTTAATATCCCGTTCAACGGGCTTTTCACTCACAATTGCAAAGCTTATGGGTAAAACACTAATACGTTTGTGAATAGGATAAAAATTGGTTAATGAGGATTTTTGATGATAATTTTTGCGCAAGCTATCGTGATCAGCAAAAGCAATAATTTGTTTTGTTAATGCCGCTTGATATAAGGCTTCAGGACTATTAAATACTTTGACAGACAAAGCCGGATAATATTGTTTAAAATAAAACGCTTGTGCTGAATTTTTTAATACCCCAATGGCATAAGGTAAAAGATCCTCAAGCTCAATAATATGAGAGTATTCTCGGTGAACATTAATATAAAAAGACTGTTCAAATGACACAGAGGTAATATGAGATTGAACTGATACTTGCTGCTTATTTGCAGATAATTCAAAGCCCTCCTGCTTTGAATGCGGATTATTTAAAATGCCGGCATAAAAATCTATTTGCGACAACTTATTTGAGTCAACGTTATCTGTAGCTAAGGGAACAAACTGAACTTGATGTTTACTTTTATTCGCCCATAAACGCCAAAAATCAACGAACAGGCCATCGGGTTGACCTTGTTCATTAATATACTGCAACGGATATTGATGATGATTTACCGCAATATTATAAACAGGCGTACTTTGTTCTGCGGCAAATACTGATAGCTGAAAACAACAACTAACGATAAACGTAAACCAAGCTAACTTCGCGGTTTGAGTCATTACAACCTAATTCAAAAAAGTAAAAATAAAAGGCAATATCGTTTTATCTTAATTTATTTTTCATTAAATCAAAGAGAAAACTTCAATCGCTAAAAAAATACGTTAAAATAACGCTAATTTTTTTCGTATAAAAGTATGCACATGACGCCATCAGATACTGATCTTATCTACTCAAATCCTCACAGCCAAGTAAAAGACTTTAAATTTGACGCTCAAGTAGTGGAAGTATTCCCTGATATGATCTCGCGTTCTGTGCCTGGTTACAATACTATTATTGATACCATTGGCCGTTTAAGCAAACAATATGCGCAAGATAATAGCACTATTTATGATTTAGGTTGTTCTTTAGGTGCAGCCACCTTAGCAATGCGTAAAGCCATTACCGCCCAAAATTGCCATATTATTGGAATTGATAATTCCGCCGCTATGGTTGAACGCTGCAAAATGCACGTTCAAGCTTTTAAAGGCGCAACCCCTGTAGATATTATGCAAGCCGATATTATGGACGTTGACTTTAAACCAGCATCCATGATGGTACTTAACTTTACATTACAGTTTATTGAACGTGAACATCGTCAAAACTTATTAACAAAAATTGCCGATAACATGCTTGATAACGGCATTTTAGTTTTATCGGAAAAAATAACCCAAACTGATGGCGTTTGCCAAGAGGTAGTGACAGAATTGCATCACAACTTTAAACGCGCTAACGGTTATAGTGAATTAGAAATAGCACAAAAACGCACAGCCCTTGAAAACGTCATGAAACCCGATACCTTAGACCAACAAATCCACCGTTTAAAACAAGCCGGTTTCAAACATGTCACCCCTTGGTTTCAATGTTTTAACTTTACTTCACTTATCGCGATAAAATAATGAATTTTAATAAATTTTTTCAAACCATTGCAGGCAACCGTTTATCACCTTGGTTAAATGATTTACCATCACAATTAACCACATGGAATAATCAACACCTACACGGTGAATTCGCTCAATGGCAAAAAGCGATTGATTTATTACCACAAGTTGAGAGCACAAAACTTGATTTATTAAACCAAGTAGCGGTTGGCGAACAAGGTGATTTATCTGACGGGGAAATAAAAAAATTAACCCATTTGTTAATGAAATTAAAACCTTGGCGTAAAGGCCCTTTTCATCTTCATGGTTTACACATAGATACCGAATGGCGATCAGATTTCAAATGGGACCGATTATTACCTTTTATTAGCGATTTATCAGGCCGTTATGTCTTAGACATTGGTTGTGGTAGTGGCTATCACCTATGGCGTATGCGCGGTGCAGGTGCAAAGTTTGTTGTGGGTATTGACCCAACACAGCTATTTTTAATGCAATTTGAAGCGGTTAAACATTTCATTAAAGACGATAACGTAAATTTATTGCCTTTAGGTGTCGAGCAATTACCGGAGTTAAACGCTTTTGATACGGTGTTTTCAATGGGGGTTTTATATCACCGCCGTTCACCTATTGATTTTCTCTATCAACTAAAAGCGCAATTAGCGCCTGGCGGTGAACTGGTCTTAGAAACCTTAATTGTTGATGGTGATGTGAATACGGTGTTAGTGCCTGGTGAACGTTATGCCAAAATGCGTAATGTTTGGTTCTTACCGAGTGGTGAAGCTATGTGTTCATGGTTAGAACGTTGTGGTTTTAAAAACGTTCGTTGGGTTAATACCGATCAAACCGCCTTTGAAGAACAGCGTAAAACTGACTGGTTAGATAATGAATCATTAGCGGATTTTCTTGATCCAAATGACCATAGTAAAACTATTGAAGGTTACCCTGCCCCTAAACGCGCTATTTTTATTGCCAATAAATAAAAGAGTTATGGCGAGTGATCACTAAGGTCTGTTTGATCTTTGTTTATATTTTCAGCATTAGGCTTTTTTAAGTGATAGCCAAGCAGAATTAACGTTGTTTGGTTATTCCAAATGAGTGAACCTCTACTCGCCATAAAAAGCAATAATCTTTTGATATCCTTGATTTTCCTTCAAGCAGGTTAAGCCTTTTTCAAACCTAGCTAATAAATTTTCATCCTTAAAGCCAATCGCATATCCTCCTTTATCAAATAACGAATGTATCGTAATATCTTTTTGATAAATGCTCGCTTTATGATGTTTTAAGAAATACTTTAAAATTGATAAATCTAAAATGATCACTTCAATGTTTCGGCGATAAAACATTTCAATTTGTTTGTTTTGATCGGCAATTTCCCGATATTCAATCCCCGCATTTACCGCGTTTGCATAAGCGGGAGGCAGAAACTTTTTGGCATTTTGAAAAGCGACAACACTTAATAAAGTTAAGTCATCAAACTGCTCAATGTTTAAGTGATTATCAGTTAAGCTAACAGCAACATTTTGATAATAAATATAAGGCGTTGAAACAAAAATTCCTGGGTGATCAAAATCAGCCGGTAACGTTATCATTCCGTCAGCGCCAAGAGTTTTTAGGCTGGTAATATTTCTACCTGCGGGAATATTAATAAATTCAACATCGATGTTTTCGCAAGCTAAAGCTTCTCGAATAATATCTAACTGTAAGCCACTTTGGCCATCTTCCAGAATAAAAGGCGGCTTAGGTAAACCGGTTAGTAAGGTTATTCTGCGCTCAGCTTTGTTAATGTTAACAACAGGCTTTACATCATCTATCTCATTAACCTCAACTTCGCCATAAGAAAAAACAGGTACTAAATAAAATAAAAAGACGACTAAACTTAATATATTTATTAACATAAAAACTAAACTGCCCAGATAGCAATAGCTAAAAATTAACGCCATGATAGCAAAATAAACGTAAAGCTGTTACAACATACTGTAAAAATTAAATTTTTTAGAATTCATCTTTAATATCAATGGATAAGGAATATTAATAGTTTGAACATAAATCAATGGCATGAACGCCGCTTACCACAAATGGCAAAACGCGAACAAGATCATCGCAGTCCTTTCCAGCGAGATCGCGCTAGAGTTCTACACTCTGCCGCTTTTCGGCGCTTACAATCTAAAACACAGGTGATGGGTAGTGGTAAAAGTGATTTTTATCGAACCCGTTTAACCCATTCTTTGGAAGCCGCTCAAATAGGCTCAGGGATCACCGCACAATTGCGCTCTAAACACCCTAAAATAAGTCAGCAGTTATTACCCAATGAAGACTCATTAATTGAAACTATTTGTTTGGCCCATGATATTGGTCACCCGCCCTTTGGTCATGGCGGTGAAGTTGCCTTAAATTTTATGATGCGCGAACACGGTGGCTTTGAAGGTAACGGACAAACTTTACGTATTGTGGCGTATTTAGAGCCCTTTAGTGACAATTTCGGGATGAATTTAGCACGCCGAAGTTTATTAGGTTTAATAAAATACCCACAAGTTTTGTCCAGACTACATAATTGTGAAATAGCGATCCCGCCAGATAATTTACGCCAACTTAAAGCCAGCGAATGGCATCCACCAAAAGGGATTTATGATGATGACAACAACATTCTTGATTGGGTACTTGCCCCTTTAAGCGCTGCCGATAAAGCACTATTTCAAACGACGAAACCACAAACAAGTGGTCACCATAAAACCCGCTTTAAATCTTTTGATTGCTCCATTATGGAGCTAGCTGATGATATTGCTTATGGTATTCATGACATGGAAGATGCTATTTTTACCGGTGTTGTTAGTCAGCAAGAATTTGAAGAACAAGTGATAACAAGGTTACTTGCCATTGAACATCCTTGGTTACACAAGTTTTGTCAAAATTTAACGCAACACTTATTTAGTGAACATCATTACGAGCAAAAAGAAGCCATTGGCGGCCTAGTAAACTTTCTAATTACCGCCGTTGATATTGTTGATTTAAACCAAAGTGAAGGCATCTACTTTGAAGAAAACTTATTACGCTATAATGCAAAATTACCAACCGTTCACCGGCAAGTTTTAGCCATTTTTAAAGACTTTGTCTTTCAATACGTGATCCAAAAAACCGAGATACAACGTTTAGAATATCGTGGCCAGCAAGTAGTTATGGAGCTTTTTGAAGCTTTTGCTTCTGATCCACAAAGATTATTACCTAAAGATGTTGTTATACGTTGGCAACATGCACAGGAGCAGAATAATAACCCGTTACGCGTAATTGCTGATTATGTTTCGAGCATGACCGATGAATGTGCGACACGCCTCTACATGACTTTATTTTCACCAAACGGCTATTAACTAACATCTAAAACTATTTTTTTGTCAGTTTTTCACATCGTTGAGAAGAGTTCATCGGCGATACATTCACCGGTTTAAAGTTGGGTCGTAATTGCCACTTGGGTTTGATCGGTGTTAAAGGTAAACGCCGTTTTTTGGCAATAATGACATAAACCGAGCCTAAACTGGTAAAATAACGGCTAGCAAAGTTTTGCCAATAACTCGCGATAACGCCAGGCTCTTTATTACCTGACAAACGATGATGTAAAATTCGTTCATCTGCTAATATTTCGTAGCCCATTAAATGCAACCAATCTTTAATACGATTAGGAGAAAAAAATCGCTCGCTCCATGGATACGTCTGCCGACGATAGGGCAAAAGTTTATTTAACCCTGCCACACTAAACGGGTTGTACCCCGTTAACACCATATAACCATTTGGGATCAGTACCCTATTTGCTTCCCTCACCACATGGTGGGGATCAACACTAAATTCCAAAGTATGACTTAATAAACAAACATCGACACTATGCTCAAGAAAAGGTAAATCATCAATATCGGCAATAACACCACCAGCGTTATCACCGGTAACATTCATGGCAACATTCACTTGATTTTTTATCGGCGAAGATTGGCTGTCAATTTCAGTACTCAAATTACCTATTTTTAATAAATGATAACCAAAGAATTTTGGCCACCAATGTGCTAAAACCTGATTAACACCGGTTAAAATAAGCCCTCCTGAGGGTAATTTCTGCCAATTTTTAGGTACAATCGGTTGCCGAAAACCTAATGCCGGTTTCATTAATATTTAAGCCCCTAATAATGATACAATAACGCAATAATTTTGAGGTAATTGAGTAATTTCTCGTTCAGCTCAACACCACAAGTATTCATGTTATTATCAATGAGGAAGACAGATGTCGCAACCGAAAACGCATATTACCGCCATTAAGGCCTTTAGCGACAATTACATATGGGCGCTGATCAACTCATCAACCAACGAATTAACTTTGGTTGATCCCGGCGATGCCACTCCTTGTATCAAGTACATCGAAGCGCATAATTTACAACTCGTTAATATCTTAATTACTCATCACCATATTGATCATGTTGGCGGTATTGACAATTTACGAAGCTATTGTGACAACAAAGCATGGCCATTAACTATTTACGGCCCCGCTTTTCAGCCTCTTGCCAACAGCGAAAGTTTACCTATTCCCAAAAAACACAATAAACATACCGATATCATCGTAAATGAACACGAGTGCGTTTATTTAGCCGCCCATGATCTCAACTTATCAGTTATGTCATTAACCGGCCATACCCTTGAGCATATTGCCTATTATAATGAGCAAATGATTTTTTGTGGCGATACATTATTTTCGGGTGGCTGTGGCCGCATTTTTGAAGGTAGTGCACAGCAAATGTTTCAATCGCTCAATAAAATAGCCAAATTACCAGCAAGCACACAGGTCTACTGTAGCCATGAATACACCCAAAGTAATTTACAATTTGCCATCGCGGCTGAGCCTGACAATGCCGAGTTAATCGCCTATTACAATAAAGTGATTAAAATACGTGCCGCAGAACAAAGTACGCTGCCAACAAGTATTGCTACAGAGCTAGCAATAAATCCTTTTTTACGAAGCCACTTAGACAGTATAAAAAACTCCGTAAGCTCTCATACAAATCAAACACTTAATTCACCATTATCAGTTTTTACCGCATTACGACAATGGAAAGATACATTTTGAGACAATTATTAGCTGAGCTTTTAAGTAAGTTCGACTTGCTCAATGGGAGCAATCACGTAATAATCGCCATTCACTAAAAGCACGTGCAGTATTTATGACTTTAAAAACTTTCCTTATTACTTCTTCTTTCAGCTCTTTGTTACTGCTTAGCGCATGTCAAACAACACAACAAGCAGAAACCGACGAACAATCATTAGATAACGCCGAACTTATTGATATCGCCTCGGTTAGCGAAATAAATCAAGCGATACTTACCGACCCTAATGTCGATGTAATACACCCAATTGCTGATGTCGAATTTACCACTAATTCTGATAATATTGATGTGAATAATGATATTTGGCAGCGTATTCGTGCCAACTTATCGTTTGATATCCCACAAAATAAACGTTTAGTGACTCAACGCAACTGGTTTGCAAAACATCAAAGTTATTTAGACCGAGTTGCCAAACGTGCTGAGCCTTTTTTGTATTATATTGTTGAACAGTTAGAAGCGAACGATATTCCATTAGAAATAGCATTATTACCGGTAGTAGAAAGCGCCTTTGATCCTTTTGCTTATTCTCACAGTCGTGCTTCAGGTATGTGGCAGTTTATGCCTGAAACTGGCAAACGTTTTGGTATGAAACAAGACTGGTGGTATGACGGACGTCGTGACGTTATCGCATCAACTGCAGGAGCTATTGCTTACCTTAAATATTTACATCAGTATTTTGATGGCGATTGGTTATTAGCACTTGCCGCTTATAACTCAGGTGAAGGTCGTGTTAAACGAGCCATGCGTAATAACGCAAGAAAAAATAAGCCAACCGATTTTTGGTCGCTTGATCTACCAAAAGAAACCGAAGCTTATGTGCCTAAATTGTTAGCGTTAGTTGATATTATTAAGCGCCCTGACGATTTTAATATTAAATTATTTGAAATTGAAAATAAGTCAGTGATCTCCGTAATCGATATTGGTTCACAATTAGATCTTGCCAAAGCAGCAAAGTTATCACAAATATCACTGGCAGAATTACAGCGTTTAAATGCCGGTTTTAATCGTTGGGCGACAAATCCCGATGGCCCTCATTACTTAGTTATTCCTAATAATAAAAAAGACATTTTTACTGCCGCCATCAGCAAACTTCCAAAAGATGAACGCTTAGCATGGCAACGTTATAAAATAAAATCTGGCGACAGTTTAGGTAAAATAGCGCAAAAATTTCATACCAGTATTAGTCTCATTCAAAGTGTTAATAAAATTAAAGGCTCACAAATTCGCGCCGGTAAATATTTATTAATTCCAGTTGCAACCCAAGACCTTGACAGTTATATACTTTCAGAGCAGCAACGCATTGTTAAATCACAAAACCGCGAACGTGCCGGTACTAAGTTTGAATATCAAGTAAAAAGTGGTGACACCTTATGGGATATTTCACGAGCGCATAAAGTTACCAGTGCCCAAATAGCAAAGTGGAATGGTATGGCGCCAAAAGATATGATCAAGCCAGGCCAAAAATTAGTGATCTGGCAAAAAGCGCCAAGCCAATTTAATCGTTCTAATACCGCCGAACAAGCCGTGATGCGAAATATCACCTATAAGGTACGCAAAGGCGATTCTTTTGCACGTATCGCGGGTAAATTTAATGTTTCAATCAGCGACATTGAACGCTGGAATAACTTAAGCCGTAAAAACTATTTACAACCTGGCCAAAAATTAAAATTATCGGTGGATATCACCAATAATATTTAATACCTGAGGCAGTAGTTTCAATCAATGATAACTAAGATGAAATTACTGCCAACTTCAACCGCCTCTACTCTGTACTTCACTTACTGTTTGATATAACTCCCATATTCCTATCTTCTATCTTCTATCTTCTAGCTTTTGGCTTTTGGCTTTTGGGCTAAACAAATCAGCTTTAATAGTCTTTTGTTAAAGCTTTTTAAATTTTTCTAAAAAACAGGCAAAAAAAAGGCATCCATAGGATGCCTGACAAAAATAAGAGTCTATAAGTATGAAGAAATCGGGGAGATTTCGAAAACCTGGTTAGAATACTTGCTCTAGCCGCTAATCACAAACGAGTAAAATTAATCTTTGATATTAGTTTTTCTAATCCGAAAGTATTTAATAGATTTTAATGAACAACAATAAGCTTACTAAACCGATGAGATTTTATATAGGTTTGGAGTGATACCATATTAAACAGAGTATTATATTTTTTTAAGTTTATTACTTTTGCTACGGCAGTTATTTAACTTGAGCTACTAAATTTAATCACTATATTTGTTGTGACTGACTGACTAGGGTAATAAAAAAGCTCTACTAACATAGTAGAGCTTTAGATGTGCTAGCAGCTAGCTTCTAGCAAAAGTAGAAAATTAACGCCTAATAACTGCCTGCGTTATTTTTTCTTCGCTAAGGCTAGTTTACGCATATTCGCTTCTAAAAAGTAAAAATCAGCATAAACAATTGACGTATTAATTTCACTCGCATTAGGTAAGTTACCTGTTGCTTCTGCTAAGACAAAACCTAATTGATAATCTTTTGCTTTATTTTTACTGGTTAAATAATTTTCAGTTAACTCAAGCATAATTTTATCTGCTAAGGTAACTGCTTTGTCACGTAACTGGCCAGCTTCTGTAAACTCTGCTAATCGATATAAGGCTGAGGCATATAAAGCGGCTGCTGAAGTATCACGAGGAATATGAGTAGCTTTGGTTTTATATGGCGCACTACCACAAGGGAATACGTAATCACCTTGTATAAAAGGTTCATTGTAAGCAGAGGTCATTGTGGCAAGTTCCGCTAAAGTTTCTTCTGCTAAAATATCTTTTGCTATTTTAATTGGTGCATAACCAACATAAGGTAATATTTGATCTGATATTTCAATATCACATAAATCTAAAATGCGTGAATAACGTACTGTAGCTGGGTCTTGATCAGCGGCAATTTCAGCGGCATTAGGTAAAGTGGCAAAATAATCCCAATAAGGTATGACTTCTCCATCTAATAATTTAACAATCGAGTTAATTGATTTATCAATATGTTGTTCAAAATCAGGTAAACTCATGTCAGAGCTATTCAACTTAAGCGCTTCAACAACGGTTACAAAACCATATAAAGACCAACCTTGACCACGAGCCCACGCTGAAATGTTACCAACACCTTGCCAGTTACCCGGTAGTTTAGTGTCGTAATCATATAAATGATAAGCTATCGGGAATTCTTTATTAACATCATCTGCTGTATAAAAGTAATGATTTAAATACGTTTGTTTCGCATGGCTAAGTGCTATCTCATGATGAGCTGGCTTTTGACTACTTAACATATATTCTAAGTTCATCATATTGTCGACGATCACTGGAAAAGTGAACGGCTCAGCTAATGCTTTTTCTTCTCGAATAACTTTACCATTTTCTAAATAATGTACCGGTAAGCTAGGCACCCAGTCCCAAGATTCGATTAAACCGTGATCGGTTGAAAATCGCGTAGCTAAAGTATCACGGCCTGTTGCTAAAGCTTGTTGATATAAGGCTCTATCGGAAGCAGATAAACCATCATAATTTAATGCTTCACCAAATGAATCATATAAAATAAAGCCTAAATCATGCGTAGAACCTCGCAATGTTTCAGGCATTAAGGCCATTTGGTAATGTTTAGCTTTATTAAAAATTTTTTCTTGCTCGGCAGGCGTAAAACCATCAATTTGTTGATTAGCGCTCAATAATTTCCACAACAAGCCAGGATAAAAACCGTTAGTCCACTTTTTCGCTTTTTCCATGAATATTTCACCGTGCTCTTCTGCACGAGGAAAACACACCATGTCACTTTCAGTACATCCATTAGCAAAGTGCAAATGCTCATTATTGTCGACATGATCAATCATTTTTAAATATTGATCTTTAATAAATACTAAATTTTGTTTCGCTGTCGCTTCATTAAATTGAGGTATTGAATTCGATACTTTCTTCGGTGCAGCTTGCACCTCGCTTACATCATTATTTTGTTGTTCACATCCTAACAAACCGATGCAAAGCAAAAGACCAACTGCTTTTTTCATGTTAACTGCCTCTAAATTGTATTTGTAACAAGATAAATTTTGGATGCTCTTATACACCCTATTCATTAATAATTATTATATTGGTTAATTGTTATTCAACAACACCAGACAAATATATAACAATAAAATAAAGTTAAATTTAGTTAGGGTCTGTTTATCTTTGTTTAATAATTCAGCTGAGAGATAAAATCGTTTTAATCAAGGCTGAAATTATGTCGTTTAGTCATCTAAACCAATAATTTTTAACGCCGAGTAAAGCGATTTTAGCCTCAGCCCACAGGGAAATGGCTATTTTTTGCGCTAGCTGCATTAGAATTTCACTCATTTGGAATTCACGCATTTGGAATAAGCAAACAACGTTCATTCTGCTTTGCTATCACTAAAAATAGCCTATTGCTGAAAATATAAACAAAGAGCAACAGACCCTAATAGTACTTCTATTTTAAAATAAACAACTTACAGCTTAACTTGGCTATTTATTTAGAAATATTAAACTCATTTTCTATTCGAAGAATCATTTAGCTTTACTTTATGCTGAGTCATATTACACTGTAACAATTGGTAATACCACCCTACCAAATATTATATTTAATAAAGTTAACGCTAAAGATAGCGTTCTGTCAAAGTAAAAAATAATGATGTTTAAACACTATTACTTTGACTTTCGAACCGAAAAGCTTAGCAACTAAGTTCAAATGAACTTTAAATAAGCATAAGGAAAAAACATGAAGTTCCTAAAATTAATACCTATATTTTTACTATTTATTTACGGTTGTAGTGCGAATATGGCCACTACTAAGCTAAATCAGCCTAAGCATACTTTGACTTCAATTTTAACAATAGACTTTGAGCAGTCACCGCTTGGCTTATATAGCAATCATAGTATCAAAAATGAATGGCCCCAAATTAACTGGGCTAATGTTTATCAACGAGCAGAAATTATAAAAGATGAAACACAAGGTAAAGTTATTCGAATGTTTTATCCTCAAGGTGGTTTAGGCCCAAGAGAAACGGGTGGTCAATTTGAAGTAAAACTTCCTGCTGCGACAGAATATACCCTGTCATATAAAATTAAATTTGAACATGGTTTTGATTTCGCTAAAGGCGGTAAATTACCTGGATTAACCAGCGGCGGAGCAAAATTTACTGGCGGTAACCACCCAAATAATGGTGAAGGTTGGAGTGCTCGCTTTATGTGGCGAGCGCAAGGTACAGCTGAACTTTACCTTTATTATGTTGATATGAAAACTAAATGGGGCGAACAACTCCCCCTTAATGGTGTTACTTTTAAAACAGGACAATGGTATGAAATAAAACAGCATATAAAATTGAATCAAAGCCATCAGAAAAATGCGAAGATAACAGCTTGGGTTGATGGCAATCTCGTCATGGAAAAAACAAATTTCAGATTACGCTTAGGTGAACAAGGACTAATTAATTGTTTTTACTTTTCAACCTTCTTTGGCGGTAATAGCCGTGATTGGGTTCCTAAACACGACTCTTTCATTCGGTTTGATGACTTTGTCATAAACACTCATTAACACTTAGCCGTTTACTCACCTACGAATTACGGTGTAGTATTACTCATTGTGGATATAGAGTTACTATGTTTGTACGTATCAATGCACAATATTTGTGTTTTCTTAGTCCAAGCCAAACTTGATTCAATAGCAAGTTTTGGCTTTGGTTCAAACGTCGCTCTATCTTCGTTATTCTTGAGTGCATTACAACCAAATGTAACTAAGTAATAAAGAAAACAACAGCTAGCAAGCAAGTTGTTATCCCAACTTCAAATTAATGAACACCCCCTAAAATCACTTATTGTAGGATCACCAATGAACAAAGATAAATATGCGTTAGAGCAGCATATCAAAAACAATAGTCCAATTGTTTTTGGCTGTATGGGGTTAGGTGGCACTTGGGATAATACTCCAATTAATACCAGTGATATATCACTTGCGCATAACGTAGTTGATGCCGCTCTCGATTGTGGTATTACACTTTTTGACCATGCTGACATCTATACAAAAGGCAAAGCCGAAAAAGTATTTGGTGAAGTATTAAAGCAACGTCCAACATTACGTGATCAAATTGCTATTCAATCAAAATGTTCAATTCGATTTGAAGATGAACTAGGGCCAAAGCGTTATGATTCATCCCCTAACTGGATTACCCATTCAGTTGAGAACTCCTTAAACCGTCTAAATATCGAACAGCTTGATATTTTAATGTTGCACCGCCCTGATCCTCTGATGGAACCAGAATTAATTGCACAAACTTTTGATAGTTTACAAACATCAGGGAAAGTAAAGCAGTTTGGTGTTTCCAACATGCAAGTTCATCAACTAACCTACTTACAAAAATACTTATCTCAACCATTAGTAGTCAACCAAGTTGAATTAAGTTTAAAACATCTAGCTTGGCTTGAAGAAGGCGTAACTTCTGGTAACTCAGGCGAAGCCGTTGTTAATTATGGCGCAGGAACAATTGAGTATTGCCGTGCAAATAATGTTCAGCTTCAATCTTGGTGAAGTTTATGCCAAGGCTTATTTACTGGTCGTGATATTAGCGCTGAAGCCGTTAATATTCAAAAAACTGCACAATTAGTTGCAACCTTGGCAGCTGAATATCAAACCTCAAAAGAAGCCATTATTTTAGCGTGGTTAATGCACCATCCAGCTAACATTCAGCCTATTATTGGCACAACTAACATAGAGCGTATTAAAGCTTGCGTACAAGCCCAAAAGGTTAGTTTAACTAATGGCCAGTGGTATCAGTTATGGGTGACAGCCCGTGGCCATGAATTACCATAAATAAGACTCACGATGGATTTTAATTTTGCTCAGTCATTAGGTTTACTCAGTTTTATATTGGGCACCTACACATTCTTGCAAAAAAATGACAAGCAACTCAAAGTAAGTATGCTTTGTTTATTTGCTTGTCAAACGGCACATTTTTTCTTATTAGGCTCACCTACAGCTGCAGCTGCTAATTTATTAAGCTTAATTCGCACTTTTATTTCAATTAAATTTAAAATGCCTTGGGTGGGAATAGTGTTTATCACGGCCAATATTGTTTGGGGCGGAATATTATTTGAAACCATGCTCAGTATCTTACCTATTTTAGGTGCTTGCTGCGGAACGTATGCGGTATTCTTTTTACACGGTATAAAAATGCGTTTAGCGTTTATTTTTGGCGCAGTTTGTTGGATAACCCATAATATTTTAGTTGGTTCTATTGGCGGGGTCTTACTTGAACTTATCGTGATTATTGCAAATGCCCTAACCATTGTAAGAATTTATTTATACAATAAACAGCATAATATTCAATAAACAATATCAATAAAACCAACACGTTCTAAATGATCCATATAGATTTTTACACCACCGAGAAATGGGTGTTATTAGGGTATCTTGAATTTTTTCTGCTGCGACAACCTATTTAACATTATTAACATTTGAAAATTCATTAAAAATGTGGTTATTGATGTTAACTCTTCATCACTAAAATCTGGCCTAGTATCAAAAGGGTTTAACTTAGTAACTACATTTTTTAGTTTCATCACTTTAAGTAATTTATCAGCCAAAAACTCAGTTTTTACTAATTGCTTTGAAACATTACTTGGCATTGAGTCACGCTCAATTATCGCGCTACTAGAAACCGCACAAATATTATCCCAACAACGCATACCGAAAGATTGCTGCCTAATACCCAATATTTTCCCTAAAATACTTTCCCTGTTTGCATGCAGCATTTCTCTTAATAATTTTTGTTGTAATTCAACTTGTTTGATCGGCGAAGGCATTCCAACCCAGTTTTTGCCAACAGTGCGCGACCATTCCCCTAAAGCATTAACATTTACCTCACTTTAATGCTTTTAGATTCAATTAATACAAACCCATAAGGATAAATAACTAGGTGATCAATTTGCGCAGTTTCACCATTAAAACTGAATTTATAATCATTAATAACAAAAACTTGAGGATGATCTTTAAAAGCACGTCGAAGAAAAAAGGCAACGTCTTGTTCCTGTTTATAGCCTGCTTTTGCAGTAACTGAAGTTAAATTTTGAGGTGTTTTATCTTTAAGGATCATACAACTATTCGTCCATGAGCGTTGAAACTAACTTAATACAAAATAAGCTAAACAGGTATTGGCATTCATGCCAATTTTTAAAAGTTAAATTTTCAACGTAAAAGAGAAAAATAATCCTTAAAAACATAAATTTATTGTATGTTTTAAGATATTCTAAGCCTCCATCACCTATAGAAGGATTTTTCATGAATCAAACCGGCATCTATGAACAGCTTATCACACAATTAGTGGAACAAAATTTAGATCGTGATTCATTTTATGTTGAAGAACGTTCATTAGAACCTGGTGAAGCGGCAACATGGTTATCAAGGTTTTTAACCCGCCTTATTGAAATAGCTATGGACTCAGTGCCAAGTGGCGACACTCGAATTCATGATCAAATTAACTTAGCCAACACTATCGTTAAATGGTTAAGCACCCACATTAAAGACGAAGAATTAATTAGTGAAAACTTGTTAGACAGCCAAGGAAAAATACTTACCGCGTTGTTTGATAAAGCTAACCCTATTTCGGCAGATTTACCCAAATACGTTGACGCGATTATGCCAATAACAGGACTCACGCAAAGTGAGTTATTTTGTGGCAGTAACGTAGGCATCTCATTAGAAACAGAAATTAAAAGAGAAATACAATCATCTGACAAAATCTATTGGCTAGTGTCATTTATTAAGTGGGCTGGTATTCGTATATTTAAAAAAGAGTTAGAGTCTTTTACTCGAAGTGGCAAAAAACTAAAGATAATAACCACCTCGTATATGGGCGCAACGGATGCCAAAGCAGTAGAGTTTTTAGCATCATTGCCTAATACCGAAGTAAAACTCAGTTACAACACTAATCGCGAACGCCTACACGCTAAATCTTATTTGTTTATGCGCAATACAGGCTTTCATACTGGCTACATTGGCTCATCTAACTTATCGCATTCGGCGTTAACCAGTGGTTTAGAGTGGAACTTGAAAATTACCTCCAAAGAAATTCCACACATCATTGAAAAATCGTTAAGTACCTTTGAAACCTATTGGGAGTCACCAGATTTTGAATATTTTGATGGTGAAATAGAAAGTCGAGAAAAGTTAACTAACGCGCTACAAGAAGCCAAAGGTAGTTTTAGTAATACATCAGCTAACTTCTACTTTGATATAAAACCACACTCGCACCAGCAAACTATATTAGAAAAGTTACAAGTTGAGCGTGAGCTACATAATCGTTACCGAAATCTAGTGGTTGCCGCAACAGGCACAGGTAAAACCATTATTTCAGCGTTTGATTTTGCTAATTTTTATCGTGATAACCCAGAAGCTAATTTTCTATTTATAGCGCACCGTGAAGAAATACTAAAACAAGCACAAGGGGCATACCGTGGCGTTTTAAAAAATAGTAGCTTTGGTGAATTATGGGTTGGGAATAATAAACCAAGTAAGTATCAGTACTTGTTTGCTTCTATTCAAAGCCTAAATTCAAAAATGAATAATCAATTAGATACGCTTAACTTGAGTGAAGATTATTTTGATTACATTGTGATTGATGAAGTACATCACGTTTCTGCCAGCAGTTATCGTGCAGTATTAAAGCATTTTACCCCTAAAATTTTACTAGGTTTAACGGCAACGCCAGAGCGTCATGACGGCACAGATATATTAAGTGATTTTTGCCATGTTATTGCCGCTGAAATTCGACTGCCAGAAGCAATTAACCAACGCCACCTTTCACCATTTCAATACTTTGCCATTGATGATGATACCGACTTAACCAAAATATCATGGGCTAGAGGTCGCTATGATGTTGCTGAGTTAACCAATTTATATACGCATAACGATCAACGTGTTTTACGTATTTTACAAAGCCTTGATGAAGTCGTAACCGACATAGCACAAATGCGCGCTTTGGCATTTTGTGTCAGTAAAGAACACGCCACATTTATGGCGAAAAAGTTCACGTTAAAAGGCATTGCTTGTGGCGTATTAACCAGTGACAACAGCCAAGATCGTGAGGTAATGCAGCAGGCGTTAAAATCGAAAGAAATTAACATTTTGTTTGTGGTTGATATCTTTAACGAAGGTGTTGATATTCCAGATCTAGATACTTTATTGTTTTTACGACCAACTGAAAGTTTAACCATATTTTTACAACAACTTGGGCGCGGTTTACGTTTAACCGACAATAAAGAATGTTGTACCATTTTAGATTTTGTTGGCAATTCGCGACCTGAATATGACTTTTCAAGTAAGTTCAGAGCACTAACAGGTAAAACCAACCAATCTATTGATAAAGAGATAAAGCAAGGTTTCCCACATTTACCTTTGGGTTGTCGTATTGAGTTGCAAGAAAAAACACAAGCGATGATCTTACAAAATATTAGCCGAGCGACATTAAATAGAAATCGATTAATTAGCTTAATTAACAACTTCCTACATATAACAACATTACCATTAACGCTAACCAACTTTTTACATATTTATGAACAGTACAAGCTTGAAGATATTTATAAAGTGAAGCTTGGGAAGTTTGGTGGTTGGTTCACATTACTCAATAAAGCTAAAGACAATGAAATTGTTGAACAAGAAAAAGATATTTACGCTGCTTACTATCGCGCTATTAATAATCGTTTATTAAGTTGCACGTCTATTTCATATTTGCGTTTTTTACAGCAATTAGTTCAAGCTGATTTTTCATTAAGTGCAGTAGAAAACGCCAATAAAGATGCAAAGTTACTTTCATTAATGTGCCATTACGACTTTTGGGATAATGCAGGTAATAAACTTGGTTTTGATAATATTGAACAGAGTTTAACTGCGCTAAAACATCCAGAATTACAAGCAGAGTTAGTAGAAGTTATTGCTTTATTAATTGATCGTTTAGACGTAAATGAATTTGCTATGCCGAAAGTGAATAATACGGTTATAGATAACACACCATTAAGCATGCACGTGCGTTATCCTAAAGAACATATTCTTGTAGCGTTTGGTGATACTACTTTTGGTAAAAAATCATCGAGTCGTGAAGGTGTGCTCAACGTAACCAATGCGAATACCGAATTGCTTTTTGTTACCCTTAATAAGTGTGAAAGTCAGTTCACAGCAACCACCATGTATCACGATTACGCAATAAGTCCGACTTTATTCCATTGGCAAACACAAAATAGTGCTAAACCAACATCAGGGCGTGGTTTAGGTTATATTGAGCAAAAGAAAAATAACAAAACCTTCATTTTATTTGTACGTGAACAAGCTAAAGATAAGAATGGTAGAACCATGGGATTTGTTAATTTTGGTCCAGTCGATTTTGTAAAATATGAAGGTAGCCAACCAATGAATATCACATGGAAATTAAAACATCCCATGCCAGCATATTTGTGGTATGAGACGGCTAAGTTGGCGGTGGGTTAAAATGAAATTGGCTTATATTTAAGATCTTCAATGAACTTTTTAATTTGGAGGTATACAAGCTCTTTAAACGCTATAAATTTAGATTTCCATTATATTTTTTCCTTACATATATTAACTAAAATTAACTTAGATAATTTTTATTACTCACCACTCTCTCAACTGCTGCATTTCTTTCAACCGCCCCCGCTGCATTACCAGTGCTTCAAACAAGTCATCTATTGATTCATTGTCTGACTTTAATCCCGGCAATGCGAGATTGGCTTCGGAAAAAAAGCGTTTTAACTGTATGTTTGCTGTTGTTTTCTTAACTTCGACAGGCGCTGTGAATAATTGTTTGCTGATGACATAACCCGCAGACATATCCTTAACTTCATTTTTATTAGTAACGATATTTTCGTTGTTTTCTTCTGCTGTAAGCCACGCTTCTTGCCACCAATGTTGAATGCGTTCTTTTGATTGCTTTAACTTGTACTCGCTTGGTAGGCGGTCGCTTTTCTGATTGTTTATAACGCTATCTGTTGGTAATAAATTCCATAGGTCGTTATTAGGCCAGCGAGCAAATGGCATGCTGTGGTCAATATCGTATTTGTCGTTTAATGATTTAGCCGACCAAACACATTGTGCTATTTCAGGTGACTTGTGCTTTACTTGCTCGAAACGTTTGCGTACTTCAGTAGTAGTGCGCACAGGCTCTAGCCAGTTTAAGGCTTGGTTCAGGTGATGGTGGTTTTCAGGTGATGCATATTGGCTATTACCTGAATAGCTAGCCATGGTTTTTACCCATTCGTTAACTAGCACAGGTTCAATCCAACAAGCGTAGCGATTAAATGTCAACCATGTTGATTCAGGTAGTGAAAACTCCCCCCATTGTTCAAGAGTTTGTAAGTCTAAAAATATGCTGTCTTTAGCTCTAACCGTATTGCTGGCTACTTCAAATACGGGTTGGCTGCTATTAGTTTCTTGATTAGGGTAAGTAATATATTTACACGGCATATTTTTAATATTGCTTACCGCTGCCGTGAGTGTTTTATAAAGTGCTTTGGCATCTTCGCCAACAAATAAGTTGCCAATACGATAGTCCGATGCGGTTCTATGGATTAATTTGTGCCAGCCGTCAGGTTTCATAAAGCCCATGTTTGGGTTTTTATTTGGTGTTTGAAAAAGCTTATGACTATCGATTAAATCTTTATATTGATGACACCAATATAAAGCCACTAAACCTGCAGGTAAAATAACTCGGTCACCAAAAGGTGATGGTTCTCGGCGTAACACAGCACCAGGGTGTCCGTCAGCTATGCGTAATAACACGCGTAATAATGCTAGCTTATGGGTTGCCGATTTTCCGTCATTTATGGCAACGTGACGAATAAAAGGAAAAGCACCTGTGCCATCATCAGGTAGTTGCAGTACAACGGTTTGCCAATGAATATGATTTCTACCTAGTTCATCGGTTTCTTTAGGGGTTTCTAATTTGGTAAATAAGCCAACCTCAGTAGCTAATTGCTTTAGTTCATCAGCGCACACATCAAACATTTTACGAGTTTGGTAATCGTCTGCGGTTTGTCCATGACGAAGTGATATAACCAGCTTGCCACCGGGTTTTAGTAAGTTAGCTAGTTTACGGATAGATCGGGCGCGTTCACTTGGCGGAATGTGCATCCAAACTGCACTTAATAGAATAAGATCAAAACTCACTTCTTGTTTGGTTACAGTATTTAATGCAGGTAATGAATCTTCAAGCCATGTGATTTTGACTTTTTGTGAGATATGTTTTGTTATTTGTTTGCCAATATTGGCGAGGTCGGTTGCGGGTTCAACGGCATAAATATGGGTGTTGTTAGCTTGTTCATGCTTTTCTTGGGCTTGTTCGGCAAGGAATTTTACGTCACGTCCGGCACCCGCGCCTAGATCAAGAATTCTAGCATCAGGATTATTGATAATGGCAGGTAAGAAATGCGCCCAGCTTTTATGCACCTGCTCAAATGTTTTTGAGAGGTATTGGTTAGCAAGTTCTGCTGCATTTTCATTATAAAACTGAGGTGCCAATTTCATCATCCTAAATGTACTTTTGTACACGAATAAGGCCATCCATGACAATGTATCCACATTGCCAAATTAAACGCTCCATGTCAAAACATAATATATAAACCTATTATACATCAGTAGGTTGATTGAGTTTTTATGCATTTTATCAACCATTCTTGTTAGTGATGATTGCTGATGTTTATAGCCATATGAAGTGGCATAGTTAATTTGGCCACCTACTTAGAGGTGTTATCATGCACCTCATTAAACGTTTAAGCTCAACTCCCGGATCTTTGCCTTCTTTAATTAGTTGACGCAATTGTGGAATTTTATCTCTTGCCTGTGCTAAAGTCAGATCTGGATAACGGCCTAAATATAAACGCTTTGCTTTTGCTTTGAATCTATAGCGATATTGAAAACTTAGCGCCCCTGTTTGACTAACTCTAACGCTTAATCCATCACGATCACTTAATTCAAACCTTTTTGGTTGTGGCTTGTTTAACAAAAACTTTAATTTAGAATGGCTTATCGTCATAATGTGTCCCATAAAAAACTCTCATATTGGGGACACACTAATTTAAGATTTGGGGACACACAAGGGTACACAAACAACATAAAACATTGGCTAATAATAAAGTTCATAAAAATACATTAGCTTACAATAAAACATTTAACATATTGTTTTACATGGACAAAATGAAACACAGTACTTCTAACCAAAACACCAAAATACAGTCTACAATCCTCTGGCACGACTATGAAACTTTTGGCATTTCGCCAAAGTTTGACAAGCCTTCTCAGTTTGCAGCTATCAGAACCGATCTTGATTTAAACATTATTGGTGAGCCTGAGGTATTTTATTGTCAGCCTCCTGCTGATTATCTGCCTCAACCTGAAGCGTGTTTAGTCACAGGCATAACGCCGCAAAAAGCTATGAACGAAGGGTTGCCTGAAGCTGAATTTGCCAAACGCATTCATGGTTTATTTTCCGTACCAAATACTTGTGTTGCAGGTTATAACAATATTCGTTTTGATGACGAAGTTACTCGGTACATGTTTTATCGAAACTTCTTTGACCCATATGCACGAGAATGGAAAAACGGCAATAGTCGTTGGGATATTATTGATATGGTGAGAGCTTGTTATGCTTTACGTCCTGACGGGATAAATTGGCCAACCATGGTGCGAGAAGATACTGGGCAAGAACAAGTAAGTTTTCGCTTAGAATTATTAACCGCCGCTAATGGTATTGCCCACGAAGCGGCGCATGATGCAATGAGTGATGTTTATGCCACTATCGCCATGGCAAAATTAATAAAAGAAAAACAACCAAAACTTTACGACTTTATTTTTAATTTACGTGATAAACGTAAAGTTGCTGACTTAATTGATGTGTATAACATGACCCCAATTGTTCATACTTCTAGCAAAGTTTCATCAGAGCATGGCTGCACCAGTTGGTTTGCCCCGATCAGTTATCACCCAATTAATAAAAATGCGGTTATCGCCATTGATTTAGCACGCGATCCAAGCCCATTATTTGAATTAACCAGCGAGCAAATTGCTGAGCGTTTATATACTCGCTACAGCGATTTAGCACCTGATGAATTGCCTATTCCTATTAAATTAATTCATTTGAATAAATGCCCAGTTGTTTCTCCGGCCAAAACCTTATTACCAGAAAATGCTCAGCGATTAAATATTCCAAGAACTTTGTGCTTAGAAAATTTAGCCAAAATTAAAGCGGATAACAGCTTACGAGAAAAATTAAGTGATGTGTTTGCTATTGAAGGCGAATTTGATGAAAATCCAGATCCTGAGCATGCATTATATGGCGGTAATTTTTTCAACGCCTCAGACAAAGCACAAATGGAAATTTTGCATCAGTTAACAGCTGAGCAATTGGCTAATCATGTTTTTGAATTTCAAGATCAGCGACTACCAACATTGTTATTTAGGTATAAAGCCCGAAACTATCCTTATACACTTTCAACCGAAGAACAAAATAAATGGCAAAGTTATTGCCAAAATAAATTGCAATATGGTGCTAAAGGTATTTTATCACTTGACGAGTTTATGATGAAAATTGAAAACCTTGCTCACGAACATGAGCAAGACAACGCTAAAATGTCGGTATTAAAAGCTTTATACCAATATATTCAAGGTTAAAGCTATTATAGAGCCTTGTTATTCCCTCTTATTACACAATCAACTTATTGTAAAAGCAGGATATTTTATCAATAAAAAATAAAATCTTGCTTTACAATCCTTGGCTCATAAACCACACTCAAGCAGCCAATATTTTTATAATTTATCATTTTTATTGGCTGAAACCACATTTGTCTAAGCAAAATGGCAAGTTAATGCATACTAATAATGGAATATGATCATGAAAATAAAAAAACTTTCCTTTTATACAAGCCCTTTTATTATTTTATTAGCCAGTTTAAGCTCGGCGGCCTTTGCAGGTGAAAACCACCCGCAAAAGTCGCTAGAAAAATCATTAAAAAGCTTGTCTTCATATAAAGAAATAAAATGGCATTTACGCCAAATTGAAAGATGGAGCCGAAAAGATATTCAAACCGGGCCATTAATTGTTAATGGTAATAACCATGGTTTAATTGATATTGATGCAACGATTAATCCATATCTACCGATCAACACAGGGGTTTGTGGTGAAGAAAATCTAACACCCACGATCAGAGAAGGTGTTATTTGTACGGTAAATGATACTTTAGGTGGTAATACTTTGCCCGAGCAAATCGGTTTTTCTACACAAGGTCGTGAATTATTAGCAGCCCGTTTAGGTAACCCAAACGGTACTCGAGTCATGATCATCACTCAGCAACATGGTAATGAGCCCGCAGCAACTGAAGCCGCAATGAATGTATTAAGATGGCTCAGTTTTTCTTATCGTAAATCTGCTAAAGAAATATTAAATAAGCTTGATATTCTCATGCTGATCAGAGCCAATCCTGATGGCGGTGAACCTAATGCCAGACATTGTGCGATAACTCCTGCAACTGGTGAAGTACTCAGTCAAGATTGTGCCATGATCAGACAAAATGTTAACCCGCATGCTGGAGGAGGTTTTGCCGCCAACTCAGAAGCTGGTTTTAGTGGTGTCGTCGGTTTTGGTTATGATTTAAATCGTTATCACTTTATTGATCTAGCCAGCCCTATTCGCCCTGTGGAAACCCAAGCTATGGTAGCAACAGCATTAGCTTTCCAACCTGAAATAGTACTTGATTTACATGGTGATCTACATAAAACCGATTGCGTGATTGATTACACTTCAATTAACCCCGGCCAAGTTCTAGGACAATTACCCACAGCAAACTGTCTGGAAAATGAGTCTAACCATGAGCAACGTTTGATCAGCCCATTTGCTGACGCCGTTTTTAGCCCAGAGAAAGAGTATTTAGCTCATTCGTTAGCCGTGAATGTCATGAATCAAATAGCAAGTCGCTTTAACGGGAGTGTTGGCCGATTTTCACAAATACAATTGGGTGATGACAATTTAAGTGACGGCGCTGCTTCAAACTACCAACTCATTGGTGCAATACATGCTGGTTGGGAAACCGCAAACTTTGATACCACCTTAAGAGCCGATGTCATTGCGGTTGAAAATTTTCAACCAGTGATTGGTGTTAATTCAGGTTTACCGGCACCTGAATTACTAAGAAAACAAATTCGAATTAACCAAGTTGCTTTGGTTGAAGCATTAACCTCTTTAGCCGAATTTAGTGATAATGCACCAACCGACTCAAACGGTTTTTGTGATTTTCCATTAACAACAGGATTAAAAGCTTCGTTATCGCCTTTGATGTGGGGACCTGCGGCAACTAATGGTGACGTTATTATTCCAATGTCACCTATGTTAGGAGTACCACAAATTATTAGCGGTAATTGCCCGAATTAGAGAGTAAAACTCATTTTTATGATATGAAAACACTAAAAAGTAAGCTCATTTGAGCTTACTTTTTAGTAATTTTACCTCTGGATAATACTTTGGTTATTTTAATTAAACCTTGTTAACAAACTAGAAGTATCCCAACGACCGCCACCTAAATCTTGTACCTCTTGATAAAAACCATCAACCATTTTTACCATCGGTAATTGGCTGCCATTTTTCTCTGCTTCAGCAAAAGCGATAGCTAAATCTTTGCGCATCCAATCAACGGCAAAGCCAAAGTCATATTCTCCTGCAAACATAGTACGGTAGCGATTATCCATTTGCCATGATCCCGCCGCCCCTTTTGATATCGCACTCACTAAAGCTTCAGGATCAAGCCCCGCTTTTTTAGCAAACTGAAAACCTTCCGCCAACCCTTGAACAACACCAGCTATGCAAATTTGATTGACCATTTTAGCAAGTTGACCACAACCAATCGGCCCCATATGTTGGCTAAATTTAGCATAAGCCGCTAGTACTGGAGCAACTTGCTTAAAAATATTACGTTCGCCGCCGCACATCACCGTCAAAACGCCATTTTCAGCTCCGGCTTGACCACCAGAAACCGGTGCATCAATAAAGTGGCATTGCTGCTGCAGACAACTTATCGATAATTGTTTCGCTAACTCGGCTGACGCGGTCGTGTGATCAACCAATATTGCCCCTGGCTTTAGCGTTGTTAGTATACCGTTATCACCATAAACAACCGATTGAACATCGTTATCGTTACCAACACAGGTAAATACTATCTCACAGTCTACTGCCGCTTCCGCGGGCGTTTCAGCAACATTACCAGCATAGGTTTCTTGCCAACAACGCGCTTTTTGAAATGTTCGATTATAAACCGTGACTTGATGACCAGCTTTTTGCAAATGCCCCGCCATGGGATAACCCATAACGCCTAAACCAATAAATGCTATTTTCATTCAACTATCCTTTTCAAATGATATCAGTCGCTATCATTTTGCCCATGTATGTTTATAATTAGCTCCTAGCTTATTACATAAAAGGCCATATATCATGAGTAATATTTATCAATTTTCAGCACTTGACTATAAACAACAAGAACAAGCGTTATCGTTATATCAAGGTAAAGTGCTATTAATTGTGAATACAGCAAGCGCTTGTGGTTTTACGCCTCAGTATCAAGGCTTACAAAGTTTATATGAAAAATATCAAGCACAAGGTTTTGAAGTACTCGCCTTTCCTTGCAATCAATTTAAAGCGCAAGAACCTGGCAGTAACGAAGAAATTAAACAATTTTGTGATTTAAATTTTAATATCAGCTTTCCCTTATTTAGTAAAATTGACGTTAACGGCCAAAATACTCACCCGCTTTATCAATATTTAAAACAAGAAGCCAAAGGCATATTTGGTAGTGAAAGTATTAAGTGGAATTTTACTAAGTTTTTGGTAGGTCGTGATGGTCAGGTATTAAAACGTTTTGCCACAATAACAAAACCGCAAGCGATAGAGCCTTTTATTATTAGTGCATTAAAGAGCGCTTAATAACAAAGCTCTCAATAACACCAATCCAAATAACAAAGCTCTCAATAGCCTGCCAGCGTAGCGATAAAAAAAAGTCCGTAGATTAAAACAATCTACGGACTTTTTTATTACTCAAGTTATTACTGAAGATAAAACAACTTAACTATTTTCAGTTGTTTTTTTCTTAGCCGGCGCTTTTTTAGCTGCTGGCTTTTTCTTTGCTGCCGCTTTTTTCTTCGGCTTAGGTATTTCTTCTACCCACTTATTGTCGATGTATTTTGCCGTCCAGCCTGTTGCTTTGCCTTCAACTTCAGTCATTACATACTGCTCTTTAGTCTTACGACTATAACGAACAATCGCTTCATTGCCTTTATTGTCGGTTTCAGGCGCATCAGCTAAATAATAAAACTTAGGAGAGATACGATCTCTAAAACGTTTTAATTCAGCCACTTTAGGGGCACGCGTTTCACGAGAACGTGGGAAAGTATTGGCTGCTAAGAAAATCCCCGCTGCACCATCGCGTAAAACAAAATGCGCATCTGATTTTTCACATGGCAATTCAGGTAATTGTACCGGATCTTCTTTTGGTGGAGCTGCTTCACCATTCGCTAATAACTTACGGGTATTTTTACACTCGCTATTGGTACAATCAAAATACTTACCAAAACGGCCTGATTTTAATTCCATTTCCGATTCACAACGATCACATTCTAAAATGGGGCCGTCGTAACCTTTAATTTTAAACGTACCTTTTTCAAGCTCAAAACCTTCACACTGTGGATTATTACCACAAACATGTAACTTACGATCTTCATCGATAAGATAACTGTCCATAGCAGTACCACATTTACCACAACGATGCATGGCACGAAGTGCTTCTGTTTCTTGATCTTCAGATAAAACACTAACCGCTTCTTCACCTGGGATCAAATTCAAGGTTTGTGTACAGCGCTCTTTAGGAGGTAGTGCATAACCCGAACATCCTAAGAATACCCCTGTTGAAGCAGTACGAATACCCATTTTGCGATTACAGGTTGGACAGTCGATATCTGTCATCACCATTTCGTTACTCGGCATCCCACCTTCTTCAGCTGGTGAATCGGCAATAGCTAACTTTTTACTAAAGTTATCATAAAACTTATCCAGTACTACTTTCCAATCGATTTTGCTTTCAGCAATATCATCTAATGAATTTTCCATGATCGTGGTGTAATCATAACTCATTAATTTAGGGAAACTGGTGGATAAACTATCGGTAACAATTTCACCCATTTTTTCTGCATAAAAGCGTTTTTTGTCTAAACGAACATAACCACGGTCTTGAATAGTTGAAATAATTGACGCATAAGTTGATGGGCGGCCAATAGAGCGCTTTTCTAACTCTTTTACTAGTGAGGCCTCACCATAACGAGCAACAGGCTTAGTGAAGTGCTGAGCTGGCTCTAATTCTTTAAGGGTTAAGGTTTCGCCAACACTTAAGTCAGGTAAGTGGGTATCGTCTTTTAATAATTGAGGATGAACACGGGTCCAACCATCAAATTTCATCACTCGACCTTTGGCTTTTAAATCAAAGTCTGCCGCAGTTACTGTTAACGTTGAAACATCGTAACGAGCAGCGGTCATTTGACAAGCCACAAATTGACGCCAAATAAGCTCGTACAATTTACGGGCATCAGCTTCCATATCGCCTAATAACGCGGCTTCTAGTTTCACATTTGACGGACGTATCGCCTCATGCGCCTCTTGAGCATTGCCTTTACTACCGTAAACTTTTGCTTTTTCAGGTAAGTAATTTTCACCAAAGGTATCGGCAATATATCCACGACACATTTCAACCGCATCTTTACTTAAGTTAGTTGAATCGGTACGCATATAAGTGATGTGACCCGCTTCATACAAGCGCTGTGCTAATCCCATAGTACGTTTAACACCAAAACCTAATTTAGTGCTAGCCGCTTGTTGTAACGTTGAAGTGATGAAAGGCGCAGACGGAGAACTTTTTGATGGTTTATCTTCACGTTTGCTAACCGTGTAGGTTGCCGCTTCCAATGTTTTAACCGCTTGCATCGCATCGGTTTCATTACTTGGTTTAAACGCTTTGCCACCTTGATGAGTAACGTCCAAGGTCAATGGTGTAGCATCGGCTGCTAAGGTATTGGCACTAATATCCCAATATTCTTCTGGCACAAAGGCTTTAATTTCACGTTCACGTTCAACCACTAATTTTACCGCAACCGACTGAACTCGGCCGGCTGATAAACCACGAGCCACTTTTTTCCAAAGTAACGGACTTACCATAAAACCAACAACGCGGTCTAAAAAGCGACGTGCTTGCTGAGCATTTACCCCAGGTATACTTAATTCACCTGGAGTGGCAAAAGCTTGCTGAATAGCATTTTGGGTAATTTCATTAAAAACAACCCGTTTGAATTTTTCGTCACCACCGCCAATAATTTCTTTTAAGTGCCAAGCTATCGCCTCTCCCTCTCTATCCAAATCGGTTGCGAGATAGATAGTGTCAGCATTTTCAGCGAGTTTTTTTAACTCAGCGACAACTTTTTCTTTGCCCGGCAGAATGTGATATTCCGCTTGCCAATTATTTTCGGGGTCTATACCCATACGATTAACAAGTGCTTGTTTATCACGTTTGGCTTTATATTTAGCTTTAGCTGCAGGTGTCATTTTGCGCACTTCCGCTGCCGGCTTACTAGCAACTTTTTTGCCTGTACTGCTAGTTGGCAAATCGCGAACATGGCCAACACTCGACTTAACAATAAAGTCTTTACCAAGATATTTATTAATCGTTTTCGCTTTTGCTGGAGACTCTACTATTACTAGAGATTTTGCCATAGGTATTCTAATTCCTGATGAAAATGGTCATTTACCATCGTTTTAATACCAAACCTAAATAGCGCCGTTTATATGCTACTGTGCATTACGGGAGGTAAAAAAACCTTAATGAACTCAATGTATTTATTAGATATATCTGTAATTTAACCACTAAACAAGTAATTATTTTAACAAATTTGTGAAAAAGTAATTATTTTAGACAGAATATGTCGAATTGCGCGACATCATAATCGACTTTATCAATAAAATTAATAGCAAAGACTTAATTTTTTACAAAGAAAAGATTAACTTTTGCCATATCGACTTAACTTAAGTGCAAATTTCAGATAAAAAAATACCGCTAACTCATTAATAAGAAAGCGGTATTTAAGATCAAATAAAAGAATTAACCTTCATTATGTAAATCGATAATTGAATCTGCATTTTTATCAGATAATTCTTTAGATTCATTATTTCGCTTCGCATCTAGCTTCTCTAAATAATCTTGATCAATATCATTTGTAATGTATTGACCGTTAAATACAGATGTTTCAAAACGAGTGACTTCTGGGTTGGCTTTACCAACCGCTTCAACTAAATCATCGATAGATTGATAAATTAATTTATCGGCACCGATCATTTCACAAATATCATCTAATTCGCGACCATGAGCAATTAATTCATTGGCACTTGGCATATCAATACCATATACGTTCGGGAAACGAATCTCTGGCGCTGCAGAAGCAAAATAAACTTTTTTAGCACCTGAGGCTCTAGCCATGTCAATAATCTGCTCTGAGGTAGTACCACGCACGATAGAGTCATCAACTAATAATACGTTTTTACCCTTAAACTCAGCACCTATAGCATTTAATTTACGGCGAACAGATTTTTTTCGTTGTTCTTGACCCGGCATAATAAAGGTACGGCCAATGTATCGGTTTTTAACAAAACCTTGGCGATAAGGAATATTCAAATGATTAGCAATTTGTAAAGCGATATCACACGAGGTTTCTGGAATTGGAATGATCACGTCAATATCTTCATCGGCCCATTCACGTGATATTTTTTCCGCTAATTTGTTACCCATTTCAACGCGTGAGGCATAAACCGACATTTTATCGATAGTTGAATCAGGACGTGCAAAATAAACAAATTCAAAAATACATGGGCTATACAAAGGATTTTCAGCACATTGCTGGCTGTGTAGTGAGCCATTTTCGCCAAAGAAAATAGCTTCACCTGGCGCAATATCACGAACAAATTCAAAATCACAAGCATCTAATGCTACTGATTCTGATGCCACCATATATTCAACACCTGTTGAGGTTTCACGCTTACCAAACACTAATGGACGAATGCCGTTTGGATCACGAAATGCCACCATGCCATGACCAATAATAATCGCAACCGTTGCATAACCACCACGACAGCGTTTATGAACATTGGTTACCGCATTAAAAATATCATTCGGTGTTAATTCAAGTGAATCAGCGTTTTGTAACTCATGTCCTAAAATATTCATTAATACTTCAGAATCTGATGTGGTATTCACATGACGACGAGCAGTTTTAAATAACCACTCTTGTAATTCTTCCGCATTGGTTAAATTACCATTATGCGCCAAAGCAATACCGTATGGTGAGCCCGTGTAAAACGGTTGAGCTTCAGATGAACTTGATGAACCAGCGGTTGGGTAACGAACATGACCAATACCAACATTACCTTGTAAACGTAACATATGGCGAGTATGGAAAACATCTTTCACTAAGCCATTATCTTTACGTAAACGGAAGGTATTATCGTGAATAGTCACAATACCAGCTGCATCTTGCCCACGGTGCTGAAGCACAGTTAATCCATCATAAAGTGACTGACCAACTGGCGTTTTACCGACTATACCAACAATACCACACATGTAACTCTCTCCGCCTACGCTAAGTTAGGATAAAAAACTTGATGATTGTTTGAGATACTCAAAAAACCATTCGATAACTAAAGTAAATTCTGGGATTAATAGTGATGCTTGCCACCATGCTGTTGAACTAGCCGGTGTAAAAGCATCCATAAAAAATAATAAGGCACTTGACACTAATACGCCTCTAAGTGCACCAAACACTAATCCGAGTACTCGATCTGTTCCGGTTAAACCAGTTTTGCTAACGAGCTGGCCAATCAAATAATTGATTAATGCACCAAGGATTAATGTTGTAATAAAGAGGATAGCAACCGCTGCCGCGTTGCGTAAAAATTGATCTGAGATATTCGTTAATAACGTTGCTAAGTTAGCATAAAAGGTACTGGCGACAAAAAACGCGCCGATCCAGATCACAAGCGATACCGCTTCTTTGACGAAACCTCTCACTAAGCTAATTAACGTTGATATGCCAATCACCGCTAAAATGGCATAATCGATCCAAACCATATGTAGAATATTCTCATTATTTAGAGGCGCGCATTCTAGCAGAAGCGGGTAATAATTGCCTACTTTTTTATTGTGTTTTTATCATTTTTTATCGCTTAATAACGAGCGACTTTACCATCAACTTTTGTCAACTCTTTGAGTTTAGGTAATTTTTTTTCTAAGACACTTTTTACTAATTCAGGGCCAACAAAGACTTTTGTTAAGCTACCATTTTTCGTTTTAATTGGCCGTGTAAATACGTTAAAACCATTATCAGTTAGTTTTTCCACTAACACTTTAACGTTTTTCTCATGGCGAAAACTGCCAAGCTGCACTACCCATTGGGTCTGCTCTGGCTGTTTAATAATCTCTGCAGGTTCAGTTTTATTCACCTCGGCAACTTGAGGCTCTGAGCCAGAAGCCGTGAAACCGTCCGATTTATCTAAAGTGTTAATTTTCACCTTACTGGTGGTAATTTGTTGTGAGCTGCCCAGCTCAGTAGCATTGTCTTCATCGGCAATTTGATTGTATTTTTGCTGCTCAAAAACATCTGCCAAGGCTTGTGCTTTATCTATTTTTTCTTTCGGTAACTGTGCAATTTTATCTTCTGGAAAAGCTTTATTTTCTGGAGCCGACTCAATACTCGGCGCTTGAGGAATATCGGTAAAATCAACTTGGTATTGTTGCTTTTTACCATCAAGAAAATCAGGAAGAAAGATAACCGCCGCCGCAGCAACCATCACAGTACCTACCAATCTATTTTGAAAGGGTGTCGACAAAACTTACTCCTTAACTAATAATCGTCTGATCTCTGAGACTGTGAAAAAAGAACCAAAAACTAACACTAAATCCGTTGCTTCTGCATTTTTAATGGCCATTTTATAGCCTTCAGTGACATTGTTAAAACAATTAACTTTCGCTTCAAGGTTTGGTATCGCATTAACAAGTTCGTCAACATTAGCCGCTCTTGGCACAGCCAGTGGCGCAAGATACCAATCATTTATTAAGCCATCAAAAGCTAACAAGCTATTTTTAATGTCTTTATCCGCTAGCATTGAGACAACTGCATGTACTTTACGATATTTGTTATCAGCTAAAGCCACACGTAATAAATCCGCTAAATAACGAGTCGCATGTGGATTATGGCCAACATCTAACATCACTTGGCAACCATCAACTAGTTGAAACACTTCTGTGCGGCCAGCTACTTTGGTTTGCGCGATGATTTTATTTACTTTTTCTGTGGTTAACCCCACCGACAAACTTTGTAAAACCATTAATGCCGTCGCCACATTATCAAGTGGAATGGCAGGCATATCAAGATTTGATAATTGAACTTGTTGGTAGTGCCATGACCATAGCTTTTTGAGTGTATCTACACTATTTGATGCCTCAACACTAAAATGCAAATCACGTGCTAATAAATTGGCTTGAATATTATTCGCATGGTCAATAACACTTTTGGGTGGCTGTGGGTCACCCACAATTGCTAATGTATCCGCGCGCATAATACCGGCTTTTTCAAAGCCAATTTTTTCTCGGGTATCACCTAAAAATGCCTGATGATCTAAGTCAACCGAAGTGATCACCGCAACGTCTGCATCAATTAAATTCGTTGCATCTAAACGACCACCTAAGCCAACTTCTAAAATAATAATATCCGGCTTGGTCGCCATCAAAACAATAAATGCCGCTAAAGTGGTATATTCATAATACGTTAAGGAAATATCTTCACGAATAGCTTCTATTTTACTGAAAGCCTCAATAAGTGGCTGATCCGTAATATCAACTTTATTCAGCCTTAACCGTTCATTGAATCGTTCAATGTGCGGCGATGAATAAACGGCAACGGATTTCCCTTCCAGTAAAAAAGCATTCTCTAAAAAAGCGCAGGTTGTACCTTTACCATTAGTACCGGCAACCGTGATCACTTTCGCAAAACTAAAATCAATTGCTAACCGCTGAGCTACTTTACCAATACGGGTTAAGCCTAAATCAATTTCAGTACTATGAATGTTTTCTAAATAAGAAAGCCATTCATCAAGCGTACGCTCAACTGAATGGCTTTGAGATGATATTGTCATACTTAAGCTGCGCTTAAAGGAAGTCCCATCAGTTTAGAAATATTACGCGCTAAAGTGTCACGCATATCACGACGATCAACAATTAAGTCAATTGCCCCTTTTTCTAATAAAAACTCACTGCGTTGGAAACCTTCAGGTAATTTTTCACGTACGGTTTGCTCAATAACACGAGGACCGGCAAAACCAATTAAGGCTTTTGGCTCAGCAACGTTTAAGTCACCTAACATTGCTAAACTAGCAGAAACACCACCCATTGTTGGATCAGTTAATACCGAAATATAAGGTAAACCTTTTTCGCTCATTTTCGCTAATGCTGCACTGGTTTTAGCCATTTGCATTAATGAAAATAAAGCTTCTTGCATACGAGCACCGCCACTTGCTGAAAAACAAACAAATGGTAAGTTATGCTTCAAACAATACTCAACGCCAGCAACAAAACGAGCACCAACCACAGATGCCATCGAACCACCTAAAAAGGCAAATTCAAAAGCTGCAACTACCACAGGCATACCTTTAAGTTCACCTTTCATTACCACTAAGGCGTCTTTTTCACCGGTATTTTTTTGGGCAGCCGCTATACGGTCTTTATAACGTTTTGAATCTTTAAACTTTAAGATATCTTGCGCTTCAAATTCAACACCTAGCTCTAGGCGTTCACCCTGATCAAGAAAGCCTTCAATGCGTTTACGCGCACTAATACGCATATGATGATCACATTTTGGACAAACCGACATTTGACGATCAACTTCAGCTTGGTATAACACCGCACTACACGAAGTACATTTAACCCAAACGCCTTCTGGGATATTACGTTTTTGAGTTGCTTTTGCTTTTGGGAGAATTTTTTCAATCCAGCTCATAGTATATTTTAGCCTGTAGCTTGTAAAAACACGTGATTCAAAATAGGAGAGGTACGCATTTTAGGTCAATTATGTAATGAAAACAAATATAACCGCGAATTTAACCATATTTTAGTTGATTGTGAATACTAAAAACTGGTCGGCTCTGTCGGTTTTTTCTATTAATCAGCCAGAAACAAAGGTCCCATGGCGTGTTTAGGTAATTCAAATATATCAGGGTAGTCAACAGCAACAAAATATAAACCACCTGCAGGTGCCGTCATACCAGCTAAGCAACGATTTTTAGCGGCAAGCACTTGTGCAATCCAATCAACGGTTTCTTGTGACTGCCCTACCCGCATTAAACTACCCGCAATATTTCTCACCATATGGTGCAAAAAAGCATTGCCTTTAACATCAATCACAATGTAATCACCATGACGAGTAACATTACAATGAGTGAGTGTTCGAACTGGCGAATGAGATTGACAATGGACGGTTCTAAATGAGGTAAAATCATGTTTACCTACTAAAGCTTGAGCTGCTTGGTGCATTAAATTTTCATCTAATGGATGCTGACAAAAGCTAACGCCGGAAGCCAAAATAGCCGGTCGTAAACGTGCATTATTGATAATATAACGATAACGACGAGCAGTGGCAGAAAAACGAGCATGGAATTCATCAGAAACCGGCTTAACCCAACGGATGGCAATATCTAGCGGTAAATTAGTATTAACCCCTAATGTCCAAGCAATGTCTTTTCTGACTTTATTGGTGTCAAAATGGATTATTTGATTGGTAGCATTAACACCAGTATCTGTTCTGCCGGCGCAAACAACTTCAATGGGTTCATCAGCAACTTTTGACAGTGCTTCTTCAATTCGTTGTTGAACACCGATAACGTTCTTTTGGCGTTGCCAGCCACAATAATTTTTACCGTCGTATTCAACGCCTAATGCATACCGCATAGCTACCTCTCAAAGTTGGAGGCGCATTATCTACAATTTTAACAAAAAAGCCAACGGACAAACGTTGGCTTTCAGTAATTTTTTGAGGAAAAACGCTATTTTAAATTATCTAATAGTTGTTGGGCTTCGTATTGCTGCTGTGCATCACCTTTTTCAACCACGTCCATTAAAATCACTTCCGCATTTTCAAGGTCGCCAATTTCAAGATAAACCTTAGCAAGATCCAGTTTAGCAGCAACCCCGTTTTCATCATCTTCATCAACATCAATGGGCTCACCATTATGACCAAATTCAGGGAAGTCTTCTAAACCCACGTCAATTTTCTTTTGATCATAAGGTTCATCAACCATATTGATATCTAAACTGTCTGATAATAATGAATCAACTGAAACAAAATCACTTTCTTGTTTGGCATCTTGCTGTTCAAGTAATTCGTTGATTTCATCTTCGTCGTCAATATCATCACCAATATCAAATTCATCGAGATCATCAGTAGTTGAACTGGCTGTTTCTTCTTCAATATTTGCTAATAACTCGTCAAAATCTAAATCGTCAAGCTCTTGAATATCATTCATTTCACTAGCTTCAACAACGTCTTCTTTTGCTTTTGTCTCGCCATCATTTAATAAATCAGCCAACACATTACTATCAGTAAAATCAGGTGATAATTCTATTGCCGGTTCATCATTATCTAATTCAACATCATCTTCGGTAAATTCTTCAGATAACAAACTATCGTCAATTTCATCAGATGCTGACGACGCTTGTTCAACCGACGTATCAAGCTCATCATCCGATAGCATATTTTCGATATCGTCTAGATCAATATCTGAAACTTCAAGTTCGCTAGCGTCATCATCAAGTTCAGAGTCATCCCCCATTTCAGCTAATAAGGCATCAATGTCTATATCGTCCGATTCCACTTCGTCAGTTTCAGCGATATCAATATCATCTTGCAATTCATTCGAAGAAGATATGTCACTAAAATCCATCGCTAAAAATGGCGTAATAAGTTCTTCAGATAAATTTTCAATTTGTTCAGCATTTTGACCTTGCTGAGGCGAAGAAGAATTATCGTCTGTGTTAACAGATTCTTCATTGTGTTTATCGGATGGAGAAACCTCTGTATCTATATTATCTGGGGTATCAAACCCCGCTAATAAAGCGTCAATGTCATCAGGATCAGTTAATTCTTTTTGACTATCGTCTTCAGCACTTTCTTCTTCAATGCTGTCATCTTCTGTCTCAGAACTTTCTTCAGCAGCGCTTTCCTGTTCAACACCCGCTAATAAAGCGTCAATGTCATCAGGATCGGTTAATTCTTTTTGGCTATCGTCTTCGGCACCTTCTTCTAAGGTGCTATCATCTTCTACCTCAGAACTTTCTTCAGCAGCGCTTTCCTGCTCAACACCCGCTAATAAAGCATCAATGTCGTCAGGGTCGGTTAATTCTTTTTGGCCATCTTCTTCGGTACTTTCTTCTTCGATGCCGTCATCTTCTATCTCAGAGCTTTCTTGCTCAACACCCGCTAATAAAGCATCAATGTCTTCAGGGTCGGTTAATTCTTTTTGATTATCGTCTTCGGCTGATTCTGATTCAGAGCTTTCCTCCGCAACGCTTTCTTGTTCAACACCTGCTAATAAAGCATCAATGTCATCAGGATCTGTTAATTCCTTTTGACTATCGTCTTCGGCTGATTCTGATTCAGAGCTTTCCTCCGCAACGCTTTCTTGCTCAACACCCGCTAATAAGACATCAATGTCATCAGGATCGGTTAATTCTTTTTGATTATCGTCTTCGGCACTTTCTTCTTCGATGCTATGGTCTGCTTCAGCTTCTTCCTCAGAATTTTCTTCAGCAGCGCTTTCCTGTTCAACACCCGCTAATAACGCGTCAATGTCATCAGGATCAGTTAATTCTTTTTGACTATCGTCTTCGGCACTTTCTTCTTCGATGCTGTCATCTTCTGTCTCAGAATTTTCTTCAGTAGCACTTTCTTGCTCAACACCCGCTAATAAGGCATCGATATCATCAGGGTCGGTTAACTCTTTTTGACTATCGTCTTCGGCACTTTCTGCTTCGATGCTGTCATCTTCTATCTCAGAATTTTCTTCAGTAGCACTTTCTTGCTCAACACCTGCTAATAAAGCATCGATATCATCAGGGTCTGTTAATTCTTTTTGGCTATCGTCGTCTTGAGTATTATCTTCTTCAACACCCGCTAATAAAGCATCAATATCATCAGGGTCTGTTAATTCTTTTTGGCTATCGTCGTCTTGAGTATTATCTTCTTCAACACCCGCTAATAAAGCATCAATGTCGTCAGGATCGGTTAACTCATCATTTTCATCAACTAAAGGATCTTCACCTGATAAAATCGCATCAATATCGTCTTGTGATGTATCTGACGTACTTTCAGGCTCTGCTGTCTCATCATCAGAAACTAAAAGTGCATCTAAAGCGTCTTGATCTAATTCACCACCTTCTAATATTTCGCTTTCATCAGTTTTTTTATCTGAATCAAAGCCTGATAATAAGGCATCTAAATCACTTTGATCTAGCTCTGTTGACCCTAACTCTTCGCTATCGTCATCATCTAAAGCAATTTCTTCAAGATCATCTAAACTATCATCATCTAATTCATCATCCAGTTGAATCACATCATCATCAAGTAATTCATCTAAACTACTTAAATCGTCATCAAGTTCATCACCTAGATCAATGGATAATTCATCATCCAAATTCAACTCATCATCAAGCGATAATTCATCATCTAAACTAAGCTCATCATCCAGTGATAATTCATCATCACTCTTTGCTTCATTACTTTCTAACGAGAGTTCATCAGCGCCACTTTCTTTTGGATCAGGAAATGCTAAATCTTCATCGGTAATATTTTCAGCTTCTGCTTGTTTCTTTTTATCATCCGGCTGCGATTTTTTTCTCATTAACAATAATGCAAAGATACCAATTAGTAATATCGCAGGTACGGTTGCCAAAATCCCTGTCATCCAAGGACTGTTGGCAAAGTTTTGCCGTTCCAGCTCAGCTTGTTGCTTAGCTAGTAATAATTCTTGCTCGCGTGCGTTAGCTTTTTCTAATAAGGCTTGTTGATTAGTTAACAAATTATCCATTTGTAACTTAATTTCTTCGCTTTTTGCCACTTCATTTTGCATAACATTCAATTGTTTATCAAAATTAGTTAAGCGATTTTTTAAGCCTTCATTTTCTTGCAATAAGGCTTGCAAACCATCAATAGAATCAGCTACATCATTTTGAATCGTCGATAAACGCTTCTCTTGTGTTTCGTCGATAGTTTTTAATTGCTCATTTATTTCTGATTTAGCCGCGTCTAAGTCTTTTTTCTTAACCGATATTTCTTCTGGTTTAATTTGTTCTTTTTTCGCAACAACAGCACTTTTAACTTTCTTTTCCCAAACCGTATCATCAACTTCTGACTTTTGTTTGGCACTAGTTGGGTTAATTGAGCGCATTTGCTCAATACTAGGTATTTTTAAATATTGGCCGTTAACTAGGTGATTTAAATTATTATCTTGAAAAGCTTGCGGGTTTTGTTGAAATAAAGCCGTCATCACTTGATACACGGTTAAGCGTGGATCTGGGCGTACTTTTAAAGCAATATTCCAAAGAGTATCTTTATTGGTTAGCGGGCCATACTGATCATAAGGAAAAGCATCGGAAGATTTTGGGCCACGTATACTGATACCGGCCTGTTCAGCAGCATAACTAGCAGGTATAAAAGTGACAATGCTTATTAAAATTACCCGTAAAATACACAGGCGTAACAATCGTTGCATTAAGGCTTCCCTAAGTTTTATCATTATTGTCAATAATTTGGCTTTTTGACTAGCAATTTTTTAAAGCAAAGTTTATTCCAACTCGGTAATAATACCAAGTTGATTGCAAGATAAAATTATTCATTCGCTAAAAATAAAAAATCAGAAACAAGCCGCCACTACTATGTCGACTCATTTCTGATCTACTTTAATTAAATTCTAACTTAATAAAAAGTTAAAATTTATTATGAAAGGTATTCTTTAATTAACAATTCACCGATTTGAACTGAGTTAGTTGCCGCGCCTTTACGAACGTTGTCAGCAACAATCCAAAGGTTAACCCCATTTTCATGGCTGATATCATCGCGAACACGACCAACATAAGTAGCGTCTTGACCACTTGCTTCACCAATTTGTGTTGGGAAATCAGCATCGTTTTCACATAAAATAACACCATCAGCTTCTTTTAATAACGCTTTAACTTCTTCCGCTGAAATTGGCGTTTTAGTTTCAATGTGTAAAGCTTCAGCATGACCAAAAAACACAGGTACACGTACCGCTGTTGGGTTAACTAAAATAGTGTCGTCACCAAAAATTTTCTTAGTTTCCCATACCATTTTCATTTCTTCTTTGGTGTAACCATTTTCTAAGAAGACATCAATTTGTGGGATCACGTTAAACGCGATTTGACGAGAAAAGTTCTTCGGCTCTGCTGGTTTGCCTTGTAATAAATCAGCTGTTTGTGTTGCTAATTCATCCATTGCTTCTTTACCGCCACCAGATACTGACTGATAAGTACATACGTTAATACGTGAAATACCAACAGCGTCTTGAATTGGTTTTAATGCCACTAACATTTGAATTGTTGAACAGTTAGGGTTAGCAATAATATTGCGGTTACGGTAATCAGCTAAAGCACCTGGGTTTACTTCTGGTACCACTAATGGAATATCGTCTTCGTAACGGAATTCAGAAGTGTTATCAATAACAATACAACCTGCTTCACCAGCAATTGGCGCAAATTTAGCTGAAGTAGCGCCACCAGCAGAAAAGAAACCAATTTGAGCTAAGCTAAAATCAAAGTTGTCTGCATCTAATACTTCAATGCTTTCACCATTAAATTCAATAAATTCGCCAGCTGAACGAGCACTTGCTAATGGATATAGTTTATTAATTGGAAAATCACGTTGCTCTAAGATTTCCATGATTGTTTTACCAACTAAACCTGTTGCGCCAAGTACGCAAACGTCAAATTTCTGTGCCATTTGAGCTTTATACCTCTTCTAATGGTGTTTGTTTAAAACCAAGTTCATACAAAGGCTGTAACTTAGTTTGATTAGTATTTATACTGTTTTCGATATTGCTTTCAATCTCTTCAATAATAGTCAAAGATGAAAACTCTCGGCGAACAGGATATGTTTTTCGAATATGGTCAAAACCGAAGTCTGATATTTGTTGACGAAAAATAGCGTCATCCCGTCGAACATCGTAAACCATTTTAACAGTCTGGTTTAATAAAATCTCGCTAAAATTGCTATTTATTTTAGTAACTGCAATATCAGGTTCAGGTAAAAAGTCTGTTAAGCTTTTTGTGATTGTTTTTTCGAACTTACGACACAAAGCTTGATATAACATTTCAGTGCCACGTGACTTACCTTCTAGGCTATAACCGGCAATATGAGCACTGGCTATTTCTGCATATTCAATAAGTGGCATTAAGATATTCGGTTCATTTTCCCAAACATCTAACACTAACTTAGTTTCATAACCATCTTGCTTTAACGCTAATAACGCTTGATTGTCGATCACTTCACCACGACAAGCATTAATCAATATTTGCTCTGGCTTTAATTGTTTTAACCTTTCTTCATTGAGTAAATGATAGGTTGGGTGCTCACCAGTACGGGTTAATGGCACATGTAAGGAAATAATGTCGCACGACAAGATCTCTTCAATGGTCACAAATTCTCTGCTGTCACCCTGTTCGGCTAAAAGGGGATCACAAATTTTATAATCAATACCTAGCGCTTTAAATTTTTCACTGGTACGTGTACCGGTATTACCGCCACCAATAATGCCAACGGTTTTGTCTTTTAATGAAAAGTTATATTTTTCCGATAAGATCACCAACGAACTTAACACATATTCAGCCACCGAAATGGCATTACAGCCTGGTGAAGCAGTAAAGGTAATGTCACGCGACGATAAGTAGCTTTGCTCAATATGATCAACACCTATTGTTGCCGTACCAACAAAGGCTAAGTTTTTATTTTGCGCTAGTAACGCTTGATTAACCTTAGTAACCGAACGTACTAATAAAACATCGGCACAAGCAACGTCATCTGCCGTTAAAGTTCGACCATTAAATGCCGTTAATTGCGTTTGCTCGCCAAAAAAGTCGCCAAAAAACTCTTTTGCAAATGGCATATTTTCATCATAAAAAATATTCATTAATTTTCACACTCAAAATAAAGTGCGACTATTGTAGCCAACCCAATAACGAAATACAGTATTCTCTTATACTAATTAGATGGAAGATAGTTGAAGAGGTAATTAGGGCAATACCAAGCAATATTTACCACCAAATGAAAGCGCCCAATTCAACTTAACTTGAATTGGGCGCTCAACCATAATGCTAAGATTAGTCTGCTATTATTTTTGGGTTAATTTCTTAGTTAAGTGACCATAACGACGTTGATATAGATTTTTATGGACATCTTTAGCGGCGTTAACCATATGCTCGTAAGGTACATCTGTCACCCTAACGATACCAGTATTGTAATTTTCACCATCATAGGCACGGCCTGAAATTGGGCCATCGGCATACTGAAACATATGAACACCAACAAAGTAAGGGTTGTCGATAACCGAGTTCATATAGTTTTTCATTTTTAAGCCCCGATCTTTTTGATCCGCGGCAATCACAATTCCTGGGTGAACATGGCCGGCATCATCAGAGCCAAAACTAAATTCACCAATTAAACTTGGCGCATCTACTTCAGCTAAAATTTCCCATTCACTAGCAACAAGGCCTTCTTTGTATAAGTTATAAGTAACAATATCATTGTGCTCGGCAGCAGCTCGCACAATTTCTTTTGGCATACCCCAAACAGGCATACGTGATCCTAAATATAAATGATTTGGCAATACTGACTTTAACGCTTTATTGACAGAACCAAAATACTGAACACCATATTGATACAATAAATCTGAATAATCTTGCTCTTGTGCTTTGGTATTAAAGCTCGGGTCAATTCCTTGATTGAACGCTTGCCATGACGTTATATTTTTATTCCAAGCTTTGTTTAAGGCTGCAATGGTTTGATATTTTTCCTGTAAAATTTTAGTAAATGCCGCTTTCGCGTGTACTGCATTGCCGTCACTTTTTAATGTGTTGAATACAATTCCGTAAGTTGACTCTAAGCTACCACCACGTCCGAAGCTTTGCTCATTGTCCATAAAAATACCCATACACCAAGGTGTTGCATTTATTTGCTTAGCAACATGCTCTGCTGCTGCAACAGCACGTTGATAAAACCTTGGATCATAAGCATCAGGAACGCCATGCCAAAAATCGAAACCACTACTTAAGGTACCAAATTCACCAATAATATCGGCAAATGCAACAAACGGAATTTTGTTATTGCCGTAATATGCCTCTTCAGACCAGTTTCCTAATGAGGTATAACCCCAGTCCAACATTCTCCGCACGGTAACTTCGCGCCAAGTATCAAGGTACGACTCTTTATAGGTTTCACCATACCGACGCTCTAAGTTAGCACTATAAAAACTAAATGTTTCACCATGTTTTAATGGCCCACTTTGGGTTTCGCGACGATAGCCAAAATGATTACCTAACGGAGCATCATAATCGGGTAGCCATTGAAAAACCTTACTACGGGTTTCATTTGCAACATATCGGCTTGGCAGAGCTTCTTTATTTACAGCATTTAAAGGCTGATCATCTTCTGCTATTGTCATATCCGCTGTACGTTTACTTATATACTTTTGATCAAAATCATAGCCGGTAATGGTCGATGAATTAGACAAACGAATAATATCAATACCGGTAGAAAAATATAAATAACCTTCAGGATCAATGATCGCCCATTGTCCCTCTATTTTTTGCGTACGGAAGAAACCTGTTGCTTCAAAACGCGGACCGTTTTTCCAACCATGAAATTTCGAGCGATCTGACATCACTTCCCCTTTCAGGGTGGCTAATTCTTCAGCAACAAGTTGTTTTAAATGTTCATCCGATTTTACTTTGCCAGGATAATCTACTTTGGCATTTTGACCATATTTATCAATCACACCAGTTAAGAAGTTTTTATCCATTTTGGGATTGGCACGTAAACGAATATTATCAATTGTAAACTGCCGATCAGATAATAATCCATTGGCAGAAAATGATATTTGGGTAATACCTGATAAATTTAAACGCTTTTTACCCCAAAAAGAATAGGCTTGTTTGTCATTTGACTGCCATGTTACGGGGTTTGAGCGAAAGCCTGAGCTAAAGTTAAATTCGGTTTTTGTTGCCCATTCTGGATCTTGTTGATCATGCCCATCCATTTTTGCATAGTGGGTTTGCACTTTACCAACGGGCACAACTAAACCACGTGTATAAAAGCCACCACTACTATCAGCCATAGTAAGATCAAGTTGCACAGACTCAGTGCCATGGTTAGTTAAATCAAAGGCTATATGAAAATCTTCATATTCACTCCAATCAAACGGTTGCTCAGGACGGATCATTAATACCGGATTGTTTTTTTGTTGAGCATGTAATTTAACTAACAATGAATGTTGGCCTGAAATCGCTTGTTCCTTACCAACAATTGATTGCACGCCGTTTGAAACAATAATTTCTTCCGCTTTTGTAGCCGTTTCAAAATCGTACAAGATAATATCTTGTGTTAAACGCTTATTAGCTGTCGCACTATTGATGTCTGCATTTGAACCACACGCCATTAATATTAATGCGCAAGAACTCACGGCAAACGAATTGAGCAAATAGCTTAATTTTTTATGCCCATTTACGGGGGTTAACCTTTTTGTTTTCATTACATACCTTCCATTTCAACAAGTGTTAATACTCTCTTTAGGCAAACTTGCATCGTTAATTATATTTCTCGGCAAGCGAACAACTTAGCTAAAGAAGCCAAGCTAAAATAGAGTAAAAAGGAAGTTAATGGTCTTAAAATTTTCTTAAAAAAACTATAATTACAAAATTAAATCAATTTTAAATTTAGTAATAAGATCTTGAATTTCATAATCTTTCACAACTTTTCTTGCGGCAGAAAGATGATATTGACGGGCTTGTTCATTACCTAGCCCCTGTTCAGCGTTGGCTAATAAACAATGTACCGATGTCATGCCAATTGAATAGGAAATACGTTCAAACTGATTTAGCGCTTGCTGTAATGACACTTTAGCCGCTTGATAATTTAATTGAGCAAGTTGTAACTCTCCGGCCAATTGGCGACTGAAACCATGATAAAAAGGATTAGTTTCAACCTGTAATTGCGCTTCCATTAATTCGGCATAATGCCAAGCAGAATTTAATTCTCCTAAGCGAAATAAATTATAAGCATGTCGATAATAAATACTGGCTTGATCAATGTTTTTTTTATGTCCACTTTCGGCATGTTTCAATGAATTATCTGAATTAAATTTCGCGATAAGATCTAGCGCCTTTTGACTTATTTCAACCGCTGATTGAAAGTCTTCTTGGTACTGGTACCAATCATTTAATACTTTATGCGCTTGAATGTTTTCCGGCTCAACACTGATCAATCCTTTCATCAGTTGTATTGCCGCAGCTAACTTACCTTGCTGAGCTAAGGTTAAAGCTTCAACAAAAAGTTCATGATTAAAATCACGGTAATCAACATTAACATCATCCAAAGTTGACTGAGATAAATCCGCAATTACTTTTCCTAAAGCAGTAATTAACTGTTCAATAGAGCTGCTAAAAATCACTTCTCGTTTAGTATTATTAACAAAATGTAATTTATAAATCAGCCGAAATTCATCTAATGTTCGTGAAATTTCAGTTTCTACAATAGTTGCAGCACCGGTAATTTTGAAGAGCCGTTTGATTTGTGCTTGATTATAATTTCTCTCCATTTGAGCATTGCGCATCGACAATAAAACATAATCAAGTGGCATAACTTGCGAATGATCTTTTGCTTGAGTAATTAACGTATCCATCACGCCAATAGCAACCCAATCATAATTACGATCAATAATTTGATTTTTTGTCGGTAAAATAAATATAGGATTATACGCTTCGCTTTGCTCCTCTGCTCTCATAGGCGAGTTATATGAACTAGCGAGAGCGTCATCTGTTGTATTATTTGGTAGCGTTAAACTAGCTTTATCATTAAACAAATAAATCAGTAAACTTAACACCAGCACACCAATTAAAGCATAAACAATGAATAAGCCATTTTTAGCTACTTTTAATTTAACCGGAACATCTTCAGATTGTTTACTATTGCTTGAATCAAGCAACTTTTGCTCAATAGTTGCCACCCAGCTATAGCCCTTTCTCGGATGAGTTTGAATGACTTTTTTATCTGCAAATATTTTACGAATTTCACCAATCGATTGGAATATAACCTGCTCATCAACTGCAACATCATCCCATACTTGCGCTAGCAAGGTTTGCTTATCAATAATTTGATTTTTATGCTCAATTAAAAGGCATAATAATTGAAAGGTTTTCGGGCGAACATCGTAGCGAATACCTTGGTTGATAATAGAATGTTCTTGGCAATCAATAATAAAATGTTCACCAATAAATTGAGCGTGCAAAAGAATATCCAATTAATTTGACAATAAAAGCGTATTTAACCACACAGACAACAAAAAATCCGTCTAATTTATAACAATTAATATTTAACAATAGTAATTAATAAAAAATTATTACGAATATTAAGAATGATGAGTATCAGTTGTAGGGAAGAATATATAGAAAGGAAAATCTTAAAAATATGCTAGCCACTGCAATTAACAATGGCTAGCATGTATAACGTTATTTGTACTTTTTAAGCAATAAGGTTGCGTTTGTACCACCAAAACCAAAACTGTTTGACATAGCTAAGTTAATTTCAGCGTCGCGAGTTTCAGTAACAATGTCTAAACCTTCGGCTTTTTCATCTAGCGTACTAATGTTAACAGACGGACAAATAAAGTTATTTTCCATCATTAACAAGGTATAAATCGCTTCATGAACACCAGCTGCACCTAAGGCATGGCCGGTCATTGCTTTAGTTGCAGAAATAGCCGGTGACTTTTCACCAAATACTTCTTGAATTGCACCTAATTCTTTAACATCACCAACCGGTGTTGATGTGCCGTGGGTATTTAAGTAATCAACATCACCTTCAACACCTTGCATAGCCATTTGCATACAACGAACAGCACCTTCACCTGATGGCGCTACCATATCGTAGCCATCTGATGTTGCACCGTAGCCAACAACTTCAGCATAGATATGCGCGCCACGAGCTAAAGCATGCTCTAATTCTTCAACAACAACCATACCGCCGCCGCCAGAGATAACAAAACCATCACGATCAGCATCATAAGTACGAGAAGCCGTTTCAGGGCTGTCATTGTATTTAGAAGATAAAGCACCCATGCCATCAAACATCATGGCTAATGACCAATGAACTTCTTCACCGCCACCAGCAAAAACAACATCTTGTTTGCCTAATTGAATTAATTCAGCGGCATTACCAATACAGTGAGCACTTGTAGCACACGCTGAACTGATCGAGTAGTTAACACCAAGAATTTTAAATGGTGTAGCTAAACAAGCAGATACTGTGCTCGACATTGTTTTTGGAACTGCATAAGGGCCAACGCGTTTTACGCCTTTTTCACGTAAAGTATCAGCTGATAAAACAATGTTTTCTGAAGATGCACCACCAGAGCCAGCAACAATACCCGTGCGGATATTTGACACTTGCTCAGGAGTTAATTTTGAATCTTCAATTGCTTGTTGCATAGCAATATAAGAATAAGCAGACGCTTCGCCCATAAAGCGTAACGCTTTACGGTCAATATGTTCTTTAACATCAATGTTTGGTTTACCCCAAACTTGACTACGTAAACCATACTCAGCAAAGCTCTCTGCGCGAGAAATACCAGAACGTCCAGTTTTTAATGATGCTAATACTTCATCAGCATCATTACCAATACTTGAGACAATTCCTAAACCAGTGATAACAACACGTTTCATTTTCAAACCATCGTAATTTTATAAAATCGAGCGTATGATAACGGCTTTTGCACCTCAAACTGGTCTATCCAGTGAACACTTGTACACTGAATAATGTTTCTGGCTAGCAGTTATCCCCATAAGTGCGTAACATAATACATGATAATTACTTAAGTTTAAATTTTGATGACATTCTCGTGAGCATAGAAAATAAAGTACTTTTCCAAAAAGATGGTAGTCCCTATTCCACCACATTTAATGATATTTATTTTGATACTGTTGATGGTTGTCGACAAAGTGTACAAGTGTTCATTAATAGTAACAATTTGCAACAACGATTACAGGCTGAACAAAAATCATTCACTATTGCTGAAACGGGCTTTGGTACCGGCTTAAACTTTTTATTAACTTTAGCGCTTTATCAGAATATTGCCGAAAAAAAAGCACTGGCCGCATCACCTTGTCAAATGACAAACTTGCATTTTATCAGTGTAGAAAAATTCCCCTTAACAAAAGCACAAATTAAACAATCATTAACCATTTGGCCCGAGCTAGCTAAACAGGTGTCGCTACTTTTAGAGCAATACCCTGAATCTCCTCAGCCGAATGAAACTATCAAACTAAATTTTTTAGCTGATAAAGTTAGCCTAACCTTAATTTTTTCAGATGCTACCCTTGGCCTTGCCACGGTAAAATCAAATAAACACGGGATAGTAGATGCTTGGTATCTTGATGGTTTTTCGCCAGCACAAAATCCTGATATGTGGACACCAGCGTTATTTCAAGAAATTGCCCGACTTTCAAAAGAACAAGCAAGTTTAGCCACCTTTACCATTGCCGGCAGTGTTCGCAGGCAACTAAAAGAGGTTGGTTTTAGGGTAAGTAAAAAAATAACCGACGGTAAAAAAAGAGAAACCTTAGTTGCTGTTTTCCAGCAAAGTGAAAAATTTGGTAAAGGCTATCAACTTCGCCCCAAAATAACTAAGCCGATGCACGCCGTCATTATTGGTGGTGGTATTGCTTCCGCTTGTGCCGCTTATGCTTTAACCAAACAAGGCATTAAAGTGGTGTTATATTGCCAAGACAATAAAGTCGCGCAAGGCGCTTCAAGTAATACCATTGGTGCTTTATTTCCGTTGTTACATCAGCAGCAAGACGATATCAGCTTATTTTATCAGCAGGCGTTTTGGCGCGCTAGGGAACTTTATGATGAGTTATTAGCCGACGGCTTTCATTTTGCTCATGACTGGTGTGGTTTATTAGAAATTTCTTACAAAGATGCATTAGTTAAACGCCAGCAACAATTTGAGCAATTAAACGCTTGGGATCAGCACCTGATCACCAGCATTGATGCACAGCAAGCATCTGCCATTGCCAAAATCCCACTAAAACACGGTGGCTTATTTATGCCAAATGCAGGATGGATATCACCGCCTGAATTAGTACAGGCATTACTAAAAGCTGCCAGTCACACCAATCGCTTAAAAATTGAAACCGGCGTAAAAGTTACTCAAATAGAGCAATTAGCTAACGAGCAATGGCAATTAACCACGTCACAAGGGCAAGTTACGGCAAGTACTTTAATTGTTTGTGGTGGCGCTGAAACCGCTAAATTAAATATTGTTAATCAACTGCCTTTTAGTGCAGTTCGTGGCCAAGTCAGTAATATGAAAGCAAATAACGCATTAGCAAACTTATCCACGGTTATTTGTCATAAAGGTTATTTAACACCTGCTCATAAAAGCGTGCAATGCATAGGTGCCACCTTCGAAAAAGATACCTTTGATATTTCAGTGAAAGCAGCTGAAGATGAATTTAACTTGAAGATGTTACAAACTTGCTTACCAGAACTGGCCACATGGCAAACTGAAGATATTCATACCAGCAAAGCTAGATTACGTTGTATGACACCAGATCACCTGCCAATGGTGGGCTTTATGCCAAAACTTAATGAACATAAAAGTGAATATGCCCATTTAAGTAAAGATAAAAATTGGCGATATAAAACCCCTGCGCCTCACTATAAAAATTTATACGTGTTATCTGGTTTAGGGGCACGAGGTTTGTGCTCTGCGCCATTATTAGCTGACATTTTGGCTGCCGATCTAACCGGCGCACCTTATCCTGTTGATAATAAAATGCTGTTTAATTTAGCGCCAAACCGGTTTGTTATTCGCGATTTGATCAAACGTAAAGTGAGTTGATTAGCTAGGCTGTAACTTTAAGCAGTAAACTTTTCGGCTAACGACTGCCAATATTGCTTAACTAAGTTGCGATCATCAGGTGATAACTCTGCTCGTGCTTGATGGACTTTATCACTAATATTGTCAGCTAACGCTTGGCTTAATGGTTGCGACTCATCGCCAAATTCACTGCCTGCTAAAGCAATAAAGCCACGTAAATAACTACTGGCAAATAAAATATCAGCGTCGGCATCTTGCGCAACTAATTCATCAAAATGCTGATATAAGTCGGTTAATGTTGTAAAAGTCATGTTTGTCCTAATAAGTTATGTTTGGTTATTAATGTGGTAACGCTAATAATGCTGCTAGCAATTGCTTAAAAATTTTTGTTATTTATCCTGAGTTCAGATTATTGAGGCGAAGCCACCGGATACAAGACTTGGTCGTGATAGCCAGTAGTGATCGGCATAAAACCTGATAACTCTTGATCAAGGGCTTCATCACCGCTATCAACAATTAATGGTTTTTCATTTAACGCCAATAATTTCGTTTTTGTCGCCACAATAATAATATTTTCTTTACCAATTAACCGTAAGATGCGCGGGCTTAATTGTTGATTACCACGGCCAATAATATGCCCTTGACCACCAATTAAGGTGATCACTAATTTAATTGCTTGTTGCGGATTTTTTTGTTGTTGCTCAGTTAAAAACTGCCATAACTTAGCTTCGGTAATATCATGAAACAACACGGCTTGATGCTGAATAATATCTACCCCTAACAAGGTATTGTCTAATGCTAGCTCGGTCATAATAAATTCAGTGGTTGAGCCCGAGCCTATAATAAATATTTCATCATCCATGTTATCAATAACATCAGCAGCAATATCTTGCAGTACTAATTCATCCGACTCTTTACCGCCTGATTTTACCGCTTGTATGTAACGTAACTCGCTCGGTATCGTCATTTCACCAAAGCGTTTCGCTTTAACAATGCCTTGTCGCACTAAGCTTTCATCAATATCCATGACATCAGCCGTCATTAACGACACCAGTTGATTACTCACCATTAATTCAATCACACGCCCTGCCGCTTTTGGTGTAACGGCATAAACCCCTGAATGAATTTTACAACCCGCTGGAATACCTAATACCGGTATTTGGCTTGATAAGTTACTAACTTGCTGACAAACATTGCGCGCGGTGCCATCCCCTCCAGCAAACAGAATAATATCAACATGCTCAGCCACTAAAGCTTGAACTGCTGCTTCGGTATCTTTTGGGGTTGTTGATGATGAATTTTTTTCTGAATCAGCTGCGGTGTCATAAACCACCTTGGTACTAAAACCAAGAGTGCTAGCACAATCAGCTCCCATTGCGCCATTAACGGTATAAACTTCGATATCTGCTTGGTATGGCAATAACACACTAAGCGCTAAAGCCGCCCGTTTATTCGCTTGTGGCTGCGCCCCTAATGCTAAAGCTTGTGACAAGGTATTTTCACCGTCACTACCTTTTAAAGCAACACTGCCACCAATACCGGCAATAGGATTAATAATTAATCCTAATTTAAATTTTTTACTCATTTTAAATACCACCACTCAGCTTTAAAAAACACAAACATCACCGTTCGCCATTGAAACAAACTCCTAGGCATACGCTGGTGGCTCCACTTGTGCAGCAAAATTAGCTTGTGACTTTATTTGTCCGCCATATTGAAATGAAGCTAACGTTAAGGGTAAAGGTACCTGATAATACTCAGCTAGTGCTTGTATTAGTTGCTGTGCTTGTGGCGGGAAACCTTGGCTTAAATAAACTTGCACTTGTTGCCATACTTTTGCTTTAAAGGCAAAACGATCCGGCTCGGCTTCACCATTTAAGTTATCAACCGACACATCAAACGCTTTACCACAAGCAACCGATAAAGCCCATTCAATGGCTTGCGGTTTAATTTCTGCTTGCTCAAATTTCGCTTGTTGCTCGGCATTTCTGCCATCAGGTAAATACCAATAACCAAAATCTTCTAATAATCTGCGCTTGGGTCCCGCTAAACACCAATGGGCAATTTCATGTAAGGCACTGGCATAAAAACCATGGGCAAAAATAATTTGATGATAAGGACATTGTTCATTTGCCGGTATATAAATAGGTTCATCATCGCCTTTTACTACTTTGGTATTAAAGTCGGCATAAAATGTTTGCTCAAACAATTTGATCAAGTCATCAACCTGATGAACTTTTGGCTGAGTTACATTATTTTCAAAAGATGATAATTGCATATACTGAGATTAAAAACCTGACAAACAAAAATAACGGGTTATGTAATATTGTCCGGCATTTTAAACAAAAACGACGATGGATGCATCGTCGTTATGGTTATATTAACTATTCGCTTGTTAAATAAGTTTATTTAGGCTGTTTATTAACACCATTTTTAATCAATAAGTATCCTAAAACACCTGAAATTAAAGAGCCAATAACAATGCCTAAACGATCTTGAAACACTAAATTTTCAGCCGTTTGTTCAAAAGCCAACGAGCCAATAAATAAACTCATGGTAAAACCAACCCCACATAATAAGGCGGCACCATACAACAACTGCCAATTAACCCGCTCAGGTAATTGCGCAAAACCTAGTTTAATGGCAATAAAACAAAAGCCAAAAACACCTAACTGTTTACCCACTATCAAGCCTAAAATTATTCCTAACGGTACAGGCGCTAACACTTGATCAAGGCCGACATTGGTAAAGTTAATTCCGGCATTGGCAAAGGCAAATATGGGTAACACAATAAATGCCACCATCGAATGTAAATTATGCTCTAACGATTTTAATGGTGAAGGCTCACCTGCTTTGCCTTTTATTGGAATAAATAACGCCAGCACCACACCCGCTAAGGTGGCATGTACGCCTGATTTTAAAACCGCAATCCATAAAACAACACCAAAGAAAATATAAGGTGAAGTGCTAGTAACATTAGCCCGATTTAAAATGGTTAACGTAACAAGTACAACCGCCGAAACCACCAATGAAGTTAACGATAATTGCTCTGTGTAGAATAATGCGATGATAATAATCGCACCTAAGTCATCAAAAATAGCTAATGAGGTTAAAAATACTTTTAATTGCAGCGGAACTTTTGAACCAATAATAGACAAAATACCTAAAGCAAAAGCAATATCGGTTGCCGTAGGAATTGCCCAACCACGGAGAGCTTCAGGATTATCATAATTTAAGGCGGCATAACACAAAGCAGGTACGATCATACCGCCAATAGCACCAACCGCTGGTAAGGTAATTTGCCCTGGTTGAGATAAATCACCTTCGATAAATTCACGCTTTAGCTCTAACCCTACTAAAAAGAAAAACAGCGCCATTAAGCCATCGTTAATCCATAACAACAATGGTTTGGCTATTTCAAAACTGCCAATCGATATTTGCACCGGTACATCTAAAAGCATGTCGTACCAAGGAGCAAACGTTGAATTAGCTAACACCATGGCAGCTACAGCCGCAAACATTAGAATAATACCGCTAGCGGCTTCCAATTTTAAAAAATCTTGTATTGCTTTTACTGGCATAAATCCTCGTTAAAATAATAAATAACTTTGGTTTTGTTAATATGATTGCGTAAATGATGGTGCGTTAATAATAAAAACAAAGCGTAGCAACATCCCAGACATAATATGTCAAAAATTCGTTTTTAAAAACCTTTTCCGTAAAAAAATTCAACGGTAAGTAAATAATTTTCTTATTGTTTACTGAGTGTAAAAAGGTAAAAATAGCTTTTCACGATTACAGATTAGTTTATCTCATAAGGTTTGCCATGAAAAAATTAGATGATGTCGATTTAAAACTACTGACGGTTTTATATAAAAATGCCGATATCACCAATAAAGATCTGGCCGCTGAAATTGGCATTGCGCCTTCTACCTGTTTAGAGCGGGTTAAACGTATGAAACAAAAAGGCGTGATCAAAAGTGCCTTTGTTGATATTAACTTTAAAAATATCGGCGGTAATATTGAAGCCATTGCCGCTATTCGCTTACAACCTTACTCAGAAGAAATTGTTAATCAGCTACGTGATGACTTATTAAAGCTACCTGAAATTATCAGCCTGTATCATATGGGTGGTAGTTATGATTATTTTATTCATATGTCGGTAAAAGACAGCGAACATTTACGCCAATTTGTTTTTGAAGCGATCACCTCTCGTGATGAAGTAACCACAGTTGAAACCTCATTAGTATTTGAACATAGCCGCAGTGGTGTGATGCCAAACTTTGTTGAAGAATAAACCGGAGCGTTTGTTTTTTTTGCGAAACGATCACATCAATTCCCTCCTGATTATTAATAACCGTGGCGAGAAAGCAAGTGTTATTCCCAACTCAAGTTAGCTATAATGGCCTTGTTTTTTCTAACAACAATTTAAGCACAAAATCTTAGTTAAATTTACCTGTGTTTAAACTTCAAACAGCTTCATTTTATTATTAAAGGCTCCTTTCATTATGTGGATAGTTTTTGCATTACTCGCTAGCTTATTTTTTGGCATCCGAGGAATAATGTATCAATGGACATCACAGGAAAAAATTAATCGTAACTTATTATTGTTTGGTGTTTTTTTTGTCGGCTTTATCATCAGCTTGTCAGGTATGATTATATTTGAACAGCAATGGTACGGCTGGCCAGATGTTGCGGTTGGTTTAGCATTAGGGGTTGGCTCTTTTGCCGGCAATGCTTTTTTACACAAAGGGTTTTCAGTTGGTAAAACCGCTATTATCAGTATTTTGTCAGGCTTAACTCCGCTATTTGTGCTGGTATTTGCATTTTTGTTATGGCAAGAAACCTTAACACCCCTACAGTTGTTCGGGTTTTGTATTATTTTTATTGGCTTGTATATTATTCGCTATTCCAATGATATTTCGATAAACAATTTACAAGGCGCACAATGGGGCTTACTTGCCGCCCTTTTCTTTTCATTTAATGATTTATTAAGTAAACAATCCACTCGCCTTGAAGCTGATACCTTTGCAACCTTAACAGCTATGTTTAGTTTTGGTAGTTTGTTATTTGCCATAAGCTGGTTAACAAGCCGTAAGCAGGAACTTCCTGTGAGCAGTAAAAATAACGATCTTCAACCCCATTGGTCTGGCATAAAAACCTTTTCTGCTGGCTTATTTATTGGCTTAACCAATGTCGCGGGAATGTTTTCCCTCATATCCGCTTTTGCTACTGGCACCACCGGCTTAGTTTCGGCAATTTCTGGCATGAATATTTTAATTATTCTGTTGTACTCACGTATGGTTTTAAAAGACTCATTTACCCGCCAAGAGCTTGTTGGCTTAACCACCGCTTTTATCGGTGTTATTGTCTTGAGATTAAGTTATTAACAATTTTTATTATCTATTTAACCTGAACTCGGTTTAATGGGGTTTGTAATAGTCTGATTTATAATAAATAATTTAAAAATTCACGTACTTATTTTGTTGCACCTAGTTTATCTTAGATTCAATGATGAAATTTAAGTGGATATCAAGGCGTTATTGAGCAAAATGGCTTAAACCAAATTCAGGTTATTTAATGCTGTTGATAATATTTATTGTCTCTTGGTAGCATTCTTTACAAAAACAAATGAAAGCTTCAAGTTCGTCCCCCGCGTGGTAAAGCGGCTCACCAATACTAGGAGCTTTATGTTTAGCGCTATATTTAGAAAGAATAGCTATGTAATCCAGCCTACGTGTAGCAGGTATAACAAGAGGGGCGTAACCTGCTCTTAGTAAAATAAGGTTAGCTATTAAGCGAGCAATACGTCCATTTCCGTCCCAGAATGGGTGTATCTGTCCAAAGATCAAATGCGCTTTTGCATACATAGTGATCGCTTCATCAATACTATCAGGCTTACACGACTCAATATATTCTACTAAGCCAAATACAAGTTTTGGTACATCAAATGGTCGAGAGTACGCATGGTATACACTTGAGTTATCACTAAGCAATAAGTAAGTTCCATTAGGAACTACCTTGAAATCACCATAAGGTTTATCTATATCGAAAGTAACGTCAGTTTGAACAACTTTATGTAACAGTTTGATTTTGCTTACAGTGAGTTCACTACTAATCATACCGTAAAGCAAGTCGATAGCTGAAGCGTGCCCCATTACTTCTTTATGATCTTTTAAAGGCTTACCTGATACAGTTAAGCCTTCACTTAATATAAACTGCGTTTCACCTAAGTTTAGCGTATTACCCTCAAGCGCTGTCGAGTTGTGCGTCCACAAAGTACGCAACATATTTAACAGTTCTTGTTGTTTTGAGCTTGGTAAACCTTCTAAGAATTTGAAGGTAGGTTTACTTTTTTCGGGTACGCTTACATATTTACGAGCCTTTCGCTCGCCCGTTATTAAAATTAGCCCCTGTTTAGCTGCGCTATTTAACCACCGCTGTACTGTACGGTTGTCAACTTGGAAATCTGTAGCAGTTTTTATTTCACTTATGGTTATAGGTTTATTGGCAGAACTTACGAAATTTAGGACTAGCTCTTTTTCAGTATGATTTTGTCGCATAAGATGCTTTATCAGACAATTAGTGATTTATGCGGCATTGTCGCATAACCCACTTTATCGGACAATATTTTATTTATACGACACATGCATTACACCTGTTATGGATATGCCGGAGCATCAATCATTAACGAAAAATTATAAAGTGAGCACTTTAATGGCTGAGTTACCAACTCTACCAATAAAAAATAGATAAGATATGCCTGTGTCTTCAGCAAGCCCAAAGCCGACGTTTATTTTGAAATTATTAACGCTCTCATTGTGCATTAAGCTGTCATTGAAACTGATACAAAAATAGCTAGAGTCTAGGTTTATAGCAATAGTAATGTAGTTGAAATAAAAGTTTTTAAAAAAATTAATACACATTAAACAGAGAAAGCGTGTATTTAATCATTTATTCAAAATCATATTTTTATTATAATAATTAATCACTTGATATTATTGTATTTTATCAGTAAATTTTAGCCTACGAATATTAATAATATTAGGATGATAGCTTATTTAAAAAAAGCTTGTTCACGACTAATAAGATGTTAGGCCACCATGAGGGTATATGGAATATTATAGTGATCAAATTAATGGTGCTCAGCCTAGAGATGTTGAAATAATTCCTCCTAATGTTTGGGGAGGGGTTGTCTCCATAGTAAATGGATTGATAGCATCAGGGGCTTTTGGAAAATATTTTCCAGAAGAGTGTCCAGATGGCCAGGGCGTTTATGCTACAAATGAAGAAGCTTTTAAATTATCGCTATGTTCTGAAGTTCCTGATATTGAGTATCCTTTTGTTACTGAAGAAACGATTGATGAGGGTTATTTTTCTAAGAAAAAACCATACTCACCTAATTACCTTTCAGTTTTAGATCTTATTCAATTTTGTCATGAGCATGTAGCAAAGCCTATACATGGATCTCACCATAGTTTTTTCAATCATTACCATTTGAGTTTTGATTGCGACGAAGGCAAAGAAGAATTTAGAAATAGAGTTAATCGTATATTTTCACGGAATCGCATTTCTTATGAGTTAAAGGACACTGGTAATATTATTAGGTTAGCTCCTGAAGTCTTATCTGATGCTTTATATACCGCTCGATTTACAACTCCTGATTCTACTTTAAATCGAATGCTCGAAGAATCACGCGATAAATTTCTTAGTCCTGATGAAATTATTCGTCGTGAGAGTTTGGAACGGTTGTGGGATGCATGGGAACGAATAAAAACAGTGTTAAAACCTGAAAGTAAGAAAGTTTCCGCAACGCTTCTTTTGGACAAATGTGCATCTGAAGAAAACTTCAGAGAATTATTGAATGAAGAGGCGAAGAAACTAACCACAATAGGTAATCAATTCCATATTCGACACAGTGAAGTTGGGCAAGTAGAAATACAAACAAGTGGGCAAGTTGACTATATATTTCATAGGCTATTTAGCTTTATTTTATTAGTATCGAAAGGGTTGGACTAACAACACGCCCTGAGGTGAAAAGAATCAAGGTGGCAGATAACTTGATTTTACAGGTTATCTAAGGCTATTAACTTCTAAAACGCAGTTCCACTTTAAGCGACAAAATCTAATCAAAGTTAATCCACCCCTAAAAAACCACCAGTTTGGTGTTGCCATAATTGAGCATAAATACCACCAGAGGCAATAAGTTCTTGGTGAGTGCCCTGCTCAACAATTTTACCTTCGTCTAACACAATCAGTCTGTCCATTGCGGCAATGGTCGATAAACGGTGAGCAATGGCGATAACGGTTTTTCCTTCCATTAATTTATAAAGGCTGGTTTGAATGGCGGCTTCTACTTCGGAATCAAGCGCTGAGGTGGCTTCATCTAATAATAAAATAGGGGCATTTTTTAATAACACTCGGGCAATAGCAATACGTTGGCGTTGCCCTCCCGATAATTTAACACCACGCTCGCCTACTTGTGCATCTAAGCCTTTATTGCCATCAGGGTCGGTTAAGTCATCAATAAAGCGCCCCGCTTCTGATTGGTCAATAGCGGTTGCTAATTCTGCATCGGTGGCATCAGGTTTGCCGTATAAAATATTTTCTTTAACCGAGCGATGTAACAATGAGGTATCTTGTGTCACCATGCCAATATATTCACGTAACGAGTCTTGTTTTACTTGGCTGATATCTTGGCCGTCAATAATAATAGTGCCTTTTTCAACATCATAAAAGCGCATTAATAAATTCACTAAGGTTGATTTACCCGCACCAGAGCGCCCTACTAAACCCACTTTTTCTCCGGCTTTTATGTGTAAGTTTAAGTTATCAATAACTGCCGCTTTTTCACCGTAATTAAAAGTTACGTCATTAAAATTAATTTCACCGTTTGATACGGTTAAGTCGTTGGCGTTTTTAATATCTTCTATTTCAGTATCAACCGACAAGGTATTAATACCGTCAGCCACGGTACCTATATTTTCTGATAACGAGCTAATTTCCCACATGATCCATTGTGATAAACCATTTAACCTAAGTGCTAAACTCATGGCGATGGCAATTGCCCCTATGGTGATCGCATTCGCTTGCCATAGCCAAATAGCTAACGCTGCAACACTAAAAAACAGCAAATAATTAATAAATTGCACGCTAAAGTTAATTAAGGTAACTAAACGCATTTGGCGATAAACCGAGCTTAAAAACCCTGTCATGCTTTGTTTAGCGTATTCCGCTTCTTTATCGGTATGGGCAAATAACTTAACGGTTGAAATATTGGTATAACTATCAACAATTCTACCTGTCATTAATGAACGGGCATCAGCCTGCTCGGTAGAGACTTTTTTCAAACGTGGTAATAACAACGTTTGTATCACCATATATAGCACTAACCACACTAACATTGGGATCATCAAACGCATATCGGCACTGCCCATGGTCACTACCATAGCGGTAAAATAAACCAAAATATAAACGATCACATCAAGTAATTTAGTTACCGTTTCACGTACGGCTAAGGCGGTTTGCATCACTTTATTGGCAATACGGCCAGCAAAGTCGTTTTGATAAAAAGACACACTTTGTTTTAATAAATAACGATGCGCTAACCAACGAATAGACATGGGGTAATTACCCAGTAACGATTGGTAAATGATCAACCCGTGTAACAATACAATTAACGGCATCGCCACCAATACTAAAGCTGACATGATCAGCAGTGTTAGCCCTTCTTCTTGGAATAAGCTTTCTGGCGTGTGCTGTGTTAATAAATCAACTAACTCACCCATAAAACTGAATAACGACACTTCTAAAATAGCCAGAGTTGCCGTTAATAAAGACATAAGTATTAATGGAAATTCAAAACCTTTAGTGTAATGGCGACAAAAAGCATAAAGCCCTTTAGGTGGTTTTATTGGGGCCTGATCAGGTAATGGGTTTAACCAAGATTCGAATTTTTTAAACATGAAATAACTCACCAGTTAAGTTTATAACTTAACGATACCATAGGGATAAATTGAGATAAAAACGGCGGTAAGGTTAAACTAACCTTACCGCCGTTTTAATTGTACTACATTGCACAAGAACTAAGTGGTTGAATAACTCAGTTAATGGGCATTAATTGTTAATATACATTTCTAAATGATAAACCAGGTTCAATTACTGGAAAAATTAACTCTAAGGTTGCTGCTGGCAATGGCTGACCGTCGGCGTCATAAATTGTCACTTCGGTTTGCTCGCCATCGTCACCACGTTCTTTTAATTTAACTTGGTAAGCAGCATCTTCTAATTCAAGCACTGGTACTTCATCACCCCATAACGATGCCCAAATAGAGTTACTAGGCTGAACAAAGTCAACATAATAGATTTTTTTCGGTTCATTTAAATCAGTAACTTTAAAACCATAATTATCGAAAAAGTTAGGCATGTTAGCCCATAGTGGATCTAATTCCATTTCAACAATATAACTTGGCTCTGATTTACTGTTTTCGCCTATTGTGACTAATTTTTGATTAGCACGCATTAAACGGTTTTCGTGTTGATAAATACGATATTTGTAATCAACTTGCGCAATAATATTATTGAGCATATTCATTTCAGCGCGTTGTTTATCAATAGCACCAATTTTATCTGTGCTGCCTTGTTCATCTGTTTTCATAAAACCGGCAACTTCAACTTTTACGCTAACGCTACGGCCATGCGGTTTAACTTCAAAGGTGTAATTGAATTTTACGCTTTCAACTTCTGATACTTCTGAGAAATACCAAAAGCCATCTTCAGTTTCTTTGTGAAACCAAGTTGACTGAAACTTCTTTGCTTGCTCGTCAAGGGTAATTAACTCAACATCATCAACCAATAGTTGCTCTTTTAACGCCTCAAGAATAAAAGCATATAGCTCTTTATCATCTAATACCTGATCAAACCAAATGATCGCATCTGAGGCACTAGGCTCTAATCGAGAAGAAGCAGCAATTGGCAATACCAAAGATGGCGAACGCACATCCATTTTTTTACCAACTGGACCATCAGTGTCAACAGGGGCAATTTGAAATTTAGTGCCTTGTTTTGGTTTAGCTAAATGACTTGGTATAACTAGGGCTTTACCTTCTTCCACTTCGGTGTAGTCAAAACTTCCCAAAGCACCATTTGTCGGGCTAACTGAACAACCAGTAATAGCTGTACTTAATAAAGACAAATACAAAAAACGACGACTCATTCCAACTCCTGCAGAAAACTTCATCTGCTTATGACCGATCTTTTATCATTGAGTTCAAGTTTGATTCGAGTCAATGCGATCAGGCGTTATCTAATAATTTAATTGCGCCTCATGGTACTTTGCTGTTTTTACAAAGACAAGCGATGCAAGCAATAAAATATCGTTTGATGACAGATAATTGAAAAAACCCGCTTTAATAGTTAGATTTCGATTAAATTTCGGTTACAATGCGCGTAATTTTTCACCTCAAAAGTAATTCAATGTCGCAATATTTAATTATAAACGCTATGGGTGCCGATAGAACGGGTAGTGTTAGTGAATTAATCAAACTAGCCACTAAATGTGGTTGTCATATCAGAGATAGTCGAATGGCTATTTTTGGCCAAGAGTTTACCTTGATCATGTTATTAGATGGTGAGCCAAGAGCTATCAGTTTGGTAGAGCAACGCCTACCAGCCATTGCTCATCAATTAGAATTAATTACCATGATGAAAAGGACCTCAAATTACCAACCGTTACCTTGTTCTAAATATTACCAAGCAGAATATGCCGGTGTAGTGCAAGCAGGTATTTTGAAGTCAGTAACGGCATTTTTTGCCGCGAGAAAAATTGATTTATCTTCGTTAAAGTCTCATATCGACCCTGAAACCAACATGGTACAGGCGACAATCGATTTTTCTATTAACGAAAAAGACGATATTAATGAAATTGAAAATGACTTTTTACAGCTGTGTCAGCAAATAGACATTCAAGGTTGTATTAAAGAAGCATCAAATAATTAAAGGATCAGTATGAATACATTAACGGTTGGCGATAACGCCCCTTTATTTACTTTATTAGATCAAAATTCAGCGTCAGTCTCGTTAAGCGATTATATTGGTAAACAACAAGTGCTGGTTTATTTTTACCCAAAAGCGATGACTCCAGGTTGTACTGTACAAGCGCAAAACTTGCGTGATAGCAAAGACGATTTAGCAAAATTAAATACGGTTGTTTTTGGCATTAGCCCTGACGAGCCAAAACGCTTAGCTAAGTTTTGTGAACGAGACCAATTAAATTTTACATTATTATCAGATGTTGATCATAAAGTAGCGGAAGATTTTGGTGTATGGGGTTTGAAGAAGTTTATGGGCCGTGAATATGATGGCATTCATCGTTTAAGCTTTTTAATTGGTTTAGATGGTAAAATTACTCACGTATTTAACAAGTTCAAAACCAAAGACCATCACCAAGTGGTACTTGATATGTTAAACAGTTTATAAAGCTGAACGCCTCAAAACAGAAATAGCGGCAATGATTGGTCGCTATTTCTGTTTCTCGTAATACTTGTACTTCTAATTACTTCTACTTACTTCTTAATAGTCAAGCTCACCTTTAATATAAGCCATTCAAACGCCGAAAATTCACAGCTTTAAGCTTCTGCCGTTTCGGTTTCGTCAAGCTTAGCACTTGACCATGCAGTAACAATTGCTTTGACTAACGATGCTAATGGTATAGCAAAAAATACCCCCCAAAAGCCCCATAAGCCACCAAAAAACAATACGGCAATAATAATAAATACGGGGTGTAAGCTTACCGCTTCTGAAAATAATAACGGCACCAGTAAATTACCATCAAGCGCTTGAATAATACCGTACGCTAACATGACATAACCAAATTCAGGGCTAGTGCCAAATTGAAACAACGCCACTAAAACCACCGGAAAAGTCACTATGGTGGCGCCAACGTATGGGATCAATACTGATAAGCCCACTAATACCCCTAACAACACCGAATACCGTAAATCGAGAGCAACAAAAGCAATTGTTGAGGCTGTACCCACAATTAATATTTCAATCACTTTGCCACGAATATAATTCATGATTTGCTGATTCATTTCGTCACTGACTTGATCCGCTAAGCGGCGCTCTTTCGGTAATAGTTTGACAAAACTGGTTAATAGGAGTTTTTTATCTTTAAGAAAAAAGAAAACCATGAGCGGAACTAAAATCAAATAAATTAATAACGCCACCATGTCAGAAATAGAATTGAGTGACGCTGAAATAACTAACTCGCCCCACTCCAACACTTTTTCATTCACTATTGCCATGATTGCTTCTAAATGCGCGGCATCAATCAATTCAGGGTATTTATCAGGCAAGGTTAATAAGTACGCTTGTGCTTGTGAAAACATATTCGGCGCTTCTTTAACCAAGTTTGTACCTTGCTGCCAAATAACCGGCATTAAGCCTAAAATAGCAACTAGTGATAAACCAATAAATATTGAAACGACAATCGAAACACTGGCGGTACGACTTATTCCTAAATAAGATAACTTGGTGGCTGGCCAATCAAGTAAAAAAGCAATAGAAATTGCCACAAACACTGGCATTAAAATATTACTAAAAAAGTAAATAAACAAAAAAGAACAGATGATAATGGCTAATAGCGCAACCGTATCAGGATTCGATAAATGACGCTTGTACCAATTATTTATCATGTTAACCATAAATTACTTACCTGCCTTGATATAAAGTTCAACAACATCATCATTGATTTGTTTTGTGGTAAAAGTATAACCTTGTTTAATAAGTAGCTTGGGAATATCTTGTTTTGAACCTTTGTCACGTATTTGTATCAAACAGCTATCACTGTTTGACATTTTTTTTAATATTACACGTAATTTAACTAATGGTAGTGGGCACGATTCAGCACAAGCATCATATTCGTAAAGCATATAAATTTTATTAAACAAACCTTTTGTTTGATTATCTAATTTGCGACAATCGATTACAATCATCTACGAAAAATAGTTATAAATAAAACCACTTTCATAAGTTAAGTTTTATATGATGAAAATAATGGTGAATTAACACACTCCAAAATTACGCGATTTAAAACAAGTTTTTTGTAATAAACGGATAAGTATTTTGATAAAAATAAAGCCTTTAGTAATTACCAGCGCATTAATTTTTGCACTTTCATCGATCAATATTTCCGCGCGACAAAACGATAAAAATAAATTACCTGAAATTGGCGCTGCCGGTACCAGTGTATTATCAATAGAAAAAGAACGTATTATTGGTGACGCTATGATGCGTCAACTTCGTGGCCAGCAAGCGGTAATGAATGACCCAATATTAAATGAATATATTAATACGCTGGGCAACGACATGGTTAAAAATGCCCGTGATGTTAATTACAGCTTTGAGTTCTTTTTAGTTAACAACAAAGAAATTAACGCTTTTGCTTTTTTTGGTGGCCACATTGGTGTGCACAGCGCTTTAATTACCACCGCTGATAACGAAAGTGAATTGGCTTCAGTATTGGCTCATGAAATTTCACACGTTACCCAACGCCACCTTGCAAGAAAAATAGAGGCACAACAGCGTACTCAACCATTAAGTACAGCAGGCTTGATCTCTGGTATTTTAATTGCGTTAGTTAACCCTACCGTTGGTATGGCTGCGCTTTCAACCAGTATGGCAGCCAGCCAACAAGCAAGTATTAATTATACCCGAGGCAATGAGCAAGAAGCGGATCGGGTTGGTATCGAGCTGTTAGCCAACAGTGGTTATGATCCTTATGGCGCGCCGAACTTTTTTAGTAAGTTAGCTGAAAAATATCGCTATACTACCAAGCCGCCAGCTATGTTATTAACCCATCCACTGCCTGATTCACGGATCAGTGATGCTAGAATTCGTGCCCAAAAATACCCCGTTAGGCCACTAGCCCCTAGTTTAAATTTTGAATTAGCAAAAGCGAGAATTTTAAGTCGTTATCACAATACGCCTGAACAAAGCATTAGTTACTATCAAGGTTTATTAGACAAAAAACGCTATATCATCAAAGAAGCGGCAGAATATGGTCTCGCTATCGCTTATTTTGAAGACAAACAATATACCAAATCATTTGATATTTTAGCCAAGCTATTTAGCAAAGATAGAAAGAACTTATTCTATTTAGATGTTTTATCTGACTTGGGCATTGCCATGAAGCAGTTTGATTCAACCTTAGAGATGTTAGATAAGTTGCACGCTATTATGCCTAATAATCAAGTAGTCACTTTAAATTATGCCAATGTGTTATATGAAGCGGGTAAATATGAGCAAGCAGGTAGCCTATTACGTGACTTTTTATTAGTAAAACCCGAGCATTTTATTGCTTATGACATTTTAACCAACGTTTATGAAAAATTAAACGATACGGCCATGAAGCACGCGACTAAAGCTGAGGTTTATGCCTTAATTGGTGCTTATCCACGTGCCGTCGATGAATTACAAACCGCCTATAAACACGCCACTAAAACACCGTTAACTCAAAAACGTTTTAAAGCGCGGATATTACAATTTCAAGAGCAACAAGATAAACTTAAACGTTTATAAATTTCCATTCGTTATAAGAGAACATTATGTTAAAAATTTACCACAACCCCCGTTGTTCCAAAAGCAGACAAACATTACAGCTAATAGAAGAAGCTGGTCAGTCGGTTGAAATCGTTGAATATTTAAAAAACCCTTTGTCTGAAAGTGACATCAAACAATTATTAACATTACTCGCGATAAAACCCATTGAGATGATGCGCACCAAAGAAGCTGAATTTAAAGAGCAAAACTTAAAAACAGCAGACGATGACACCTTAATTCAAGCCATGGTTAACACACCCAAATTAATTGAGCGTCCAATTGTGACTTCAGAAAATAAAGCAGTGATCGGCCGACCTCCTGAAAACGTGTTAAGTTTGTGGCAATAAATGGCGGCTTCAGATAAAAAAACTAAACCACAAAAGTTTAGTACCAATACGTATAAAAAATTAGCATTAACTGGCTATTTTTCGTTATTGGTGTTTATGCCGTTATGGTTATTGGTATTAAACCCATCGCAAGGACTAAGCCCTTGGTTAAGTACCTTTATGTTTATTCTGCCATTGTTATTGCCGTTAAAAGGCATTTTAGCGGGTAATCCTTATACCTTTGCTTGGGCAAACTTTGTATTAATGTTGTATTTTTTACACAGTTTAACCACGTTATGGGTAAGTGCTGACGACAGAATATGGGCAGGATTAGAATTATTATTTGCCTGTATGATGTTTTATGGTGGCACTTTTTACGCTAAATATCGTGGCCAAGAGTTAGGTTTAAGTATTAGAAAACCTAAAACAGAAGAATAAAAAACAGAAACTATTAGCTGGATGAACTATTAGCTGGATGCGAAAGGCTAGATGCAGTTTAGCCCTCTCACTTGCAACTTCTGGCTTCTGGCTTCTGGCTTCTGGCTAATCAAGATTAAACAAAACTTCCTTGATAAAGGGAATGGTAATTTTTCGCTGTTCTCTTATCGAGGCTTTATCAAGTTTATCTAAACTACTAATTAAACTGGCCATGTCACGCGCTTGGCGATTAATTAAAAATTTTGCCACTTCAACAGACAACTGCATACCACGCTGATTCGCCCTAAATTGCAGCGCTAGTACTTTATCACTATCAGATAATTGTTTAATTGATTGAGTTTCACCCCAAGCTAAACGAGAGACCAGATCAGGTAAGGTAATAGCAAGTTCTTTAACACTATCATTACCGGTAATAATAATTTTATTGCCTTGTTCAATCACTCGATTAAACAGATCAAACACCGCTTGTTGCCAAACTTTATTGCCAGCAATCAATTGAATATCATCTAAACACACCAGATCAAAGTGCTCTAAACCTTCTAACACTTCAATCGATAATTCCCTCAGCTGTGAAAATGACATACAAAAATTAGTTTGATTCATCGAGTCGGCATAACTACAAGCCGCATGTAATAAGTGTGATTTACCAACCCCATGATTACCAAAAAGATAAAAACTTAAGGGTTCTTCTACACCGGCTACTTTTTCAATAAAGTTTTTTAATTGTAAAACACAAGCTTGATTGTCTCCGAGCTGAAAACTGGTGAAGGTTTCATCATCAGGTAACTGAACCGCTAGGGTTAATTGTGAAGTTGGGGTCATTATTCTTGCCAATGAAAAATAGGAATATCATCAACATGATTAGCCGCAAGCGGATCTATTTGCTGAGTTAATTGCGCGCTTAACTTAAATGAAGCTAATAAAGATTCTTTCGAGCCTAATACCACCAGTTTAAAGCGGCGATGCTGGCCTTTCACTTGTGTTAGCATCACCTCTTGAATTGACGATAAACTTTCTAAAAATTCATATAATTTCACATCTTGGGACAAGCTATTAATATTATTTACATCAATATAAAGTTCATTGTTGGTAGAAGTAGCTGAGGCATATTGCTGATAAATATGTTCGGTTATATCATCAACCACTAGCCCTAATAGCTCGTTTATATCGTTACCTTTATAAGGTTGGCTAAACAATTGTTGTTCTTCAATGATGCTCCAATCAACCACTACCTGTTGTTGACAAACTAAACAATCACTAGCCGCATCAATACTATCAACCAAACTATGATCAGAAATACGGATGATCACTATTTTTTCAGGTTGGTATCGACTTGAGCTTTCCATAACGGGTTCAGCAAAACGTCCCCACACTTCTGAGGTAGAAATATTAGTCGCTTCTTCTAAGTCCATTAACGGTAAAATTACCGGCAACCCCCGCTGTTTAGCTAATTGTTTAATACGTTGCGAAAATGGCGATTCACTGGAACTTGCGATAATGTTCCGCGATAATTTTTCTTCATTGATCAGCCAAATTAAAACTTGCGGCCGTAAACTGCCCCATAGTGGCTGTTGTGCTTGCTTAAATAGCTGATTAATTTTGTCTTGATCAAAATCAACCACTAAATTAAGCCCCTGCTGGTTATTTTCATAACGGTATTGAAGAAAATAATTATCGGGCTGATTCATTGCTTGTTGCAAAATGGTGTTGTTTTTAATCGTTTTTTGCCCACTAACTTTGATCAAAATATCCGTCATCGCTTGTTTGATACCGCGCCGACGATCTTGGCTCGATTGACTGGGTACTTCAACACTCGCTTGGTAAAGATCGGTTACTTCAACAGCTAAGGTCGAGAAACTCACCATTAAAGTAAAAAATAAGGTGATTATATACAGAGGAAAAAATCTAATCATTTCAAACAGGCTATCAACATTCGTAGCTAAATCTTAACATAATATTTTGTTATTTTACTCATATAATAAATTAATTGCGTTTAAAGATTTTAACCTTGCGCTTGCGCTGGTAGAATACCCGCCAATTATCTTAATTGGTTTAATGAATAGAGGTTTCTTGTGAGTGATAAACAGTCGCTAAGCTATAAAGACGCTGGTGTAGACATTGATGCTGGTAATGCACTAGTTGAAAATATTAAAGGTGCAGTTAAACGCACTACTCGTCCTGAAGTGATGGGTGGTTTAGGTGGCTTTGGCTCTGTATGTCAACTTCCTACTAATTATAAAGAGCCGGTACTTGTTGCTGGTACTGACGGTGTTGGTACTAAACTTCGTTTAGCAATTGATTTAGAAAAACACGACACAGTTGGTATCGACTTAGTGGCTATGTGTGTTAACGATTTGATCGTACAAGGCGCTGAACCTTTATTCTTTTTAGATTATTACGCAACCGCTAAGCTTGATGTTAAAGTTGCTTCTGACGTGGTATCAGGTATTGCTGACGGTTGTGTACTTGCTGGCTGTGCTTTAGTTGGTGGTGAAACCGCTGAAATGCCAGGTATGTATCACAAAGGTGATTATGACATCGCAGGTTTCTGTGTTGGTGTTGCTGAAAAGTCTCGTTTATTAGACGGCTCGAAAGTGCAAGCGGGTGATCAGTTAATTGCCTTAGCTTCTTCAGGCCCACATTCAAACGGTTATTCATTAATTCGTAAAGTATTAGAAGTTAATAACACGGATACTAATGAATTACTTGATGGCAAATCGCTAGCTGAGCATTTATTAGCGCCAACCAATATCTATGTAAAATCAGTATTAGCTTTATTAAGTGAAGTTGACGTACATGCGTTATCTCACATTACCGGTGGTGGCTTCTGGGAAAATATTCCACGCGTATTACCTGAGTCAGCTCAAGCAGTAATTGATGATTCAAGCTGGCAATGGCCTGAAATTTTCAACTGGTTACAAGAAAAAGGCAATATAACTACACATGAAATGTACCGTACCTTTAACTGTGGTGTTGGTATGATCATTGTTGTTCCTGCCGACAGCGTTGAAAAAAGCTTAGATATTTTAGCGGAGTTTGGTGAAAATGCTTGGCATATTGGTGCGATTGCTGATTTACCTGCTGATGCTGAACAAGTTGTTATTGCTTAAGGCTTGATATGACCAACCGAATTGTAGTTTTAATTTCGGGTAGTGGCAGTAATTTACAGGCATTAATTGATGCCTGTAAACAAAGTGATTATCCCGGTGAAATTGTTGGCGTTATTTCGAATAAAGCCGACGCCTATGGATTAGAACGCGCCAAACAAGCAAATATTGCCCAGCAAGCACTTGAGCATAAAAATTTCGAATCACGTGAACTTTATGACCAAGCACTAGTCAAAGCTATTGATGTGTATCAACCTGATGTTGTTGTATTAGCAGGTTTTATGCGTATTTTAACCGCCGAATTTGTTCAGCATTATCAAGGGCGATTAATTAATATTCACCCTTCCTTGCTGCCTAAATATCAAGGGTTACATACACATCAACGTGCACTTGATGCCGGTGATGAAGAACATGGTGTTAGTGTTCATTTTGTTACCGAAGAACTTGATGGCGGCCCAGTGATATTACAGGCAAAAATACCAATTTTTCCTGGTGATAACGCTGACGACCTTGCCAGCCGAGTTCATGAGCAAGAACACCGCATTTATCCTTTAGTGGTAAAGTGGTTTTGTCAAAAACGGTTATCAATGCAAGATGGTTTTGCGATATTAGATGGTTGCCAATTACCAACATCAGGGTACGCAAACGACTAGAATTATTTGAGGTTTTATTGATGTTCAAATTAGCCAAGTGTTGTATGTTATCAGTTTTAGCACTGTCTTTCTCAAACCAAGCAGCTGATGTTGCCACTACTGATTTAAAACCTCAAAAATTTCCTATAGCGCCATTCACGGCCGAATATAATATCATTCATAAAGGCAGCCCCGTTGGTACTGCTGTTCGCGAATTAAGTTATTTAGCCGATGGTAAAATTCACTATAGCTATAATACTGAAATTGAATGGTTAATATTTTCAGATAACCGCAAAGAATCTTCCGTTTTAAGCTTTAACAACAACCATGTGATCCCAAATCATTATCTGTTTGAAAGAAGTGGTACTGGCAAAGACAAACGCAGTGAATGGAAATTTATTCCAGAAAAAAATCAAGCCTTTATCATGGAAGAAGATGAAGATGATCATCAAATTGAACTCGATTTCTCTACTCAAATACAAGATAAATTAAGTTACCATTTACAGCAACGCTTAGACTTAATTGAAAACCCGAAGCAAAAACATTTTGTATTTGAGGTTATTCAAAGTTCAGGTAGAACAAAAAATTATGTCTACGAATTTGATGCTGAAGAAGAACTAATGTTGCCTTATGGCAGTATTAAAACTATTCGTTTAAAACGTGAAGTTGTTGAAAAACAAAGAATAACCTATGCATGGTTTGCGCCTGAACTAAATTATTTATTAGTGCGTTTAAATCAAATAAAAGGTGATGTTAATCAATTTGAAGCGCAGTTAGATAAATATTCATTGTCGCCTATCACCGCCAAAAAGTAATGCCTGCACCTAAAGAAGCAAAAGCTAAATTTGCTTCTTTAACCCGCTTTTAGGGCTATTTAAATTTTCGTTAACTTCAGCCTTGTGCTCATTTTCACCTGAAAGTATGCCTTTACCTAAATAAAATAGCTGCCATTGACTTGGTTGCATTTTATGCCAGTTTTCATTATCAGTTAGTGGTTGCGTCGCAATAATTGTCACCACATCGCTAGCCGAGGTTTCTTGGTGAAAATCAACCGTCAGCTCAGCATCAATTAGTTTTGCTTCACCAAACGGAGCTCGTCGTGTCAGCCAATGTAAGTTATTTGAACAATAAGCAAATAAATAATCGCCATTGGTTAAAATCACATTAAAAACACCACGTTTATTGATCTCATGGCACTGTGCTGCAATAAACTCAAACAAGGTCTTAACATCGGGCTCTTGCGCACCAAATTGATAATGCAACTTATCAAGAATATAACAAAAAGCATGTTCGCTATCGGTTGCCCCCACCGGAATATGAGCTTGTATTGCCAGTTCTTTAAAATTACTCAGTTGGCCATTATGTGCATACGTCCAATTACGGCCCCACATATTACGAGTAAATGGATGAGTATTTTCCAAACAGACACCACCAGAATTAGCTTGCCTAATATGGCAAATTACAGATTCACTTTTGATCGGATATTCTGTTACTAACTGAGCAATTTTCGATTCTGCGCTCGGCAAAGGATCTTTAAAGCTTCGGCAGCCTTTGCCCTCATAAAAAGTAATGCCCCAGCCATCTTTATGTGGCCCAGTATTACCACCTCTTTGCATTAAACCACTAAAACTAAAGCAAATATCGGTAGGCACATTGGCACTCATGGCTAATAATTCACACATTTATCTATTCTCACAACTCGTTATAAATACATCATAACTCAAATTACACACTATAATTAAGCTGAATTCGATTTAAGTTATTTATCAATAATACCATTTAAGCATTAAATATAACGTAAGCAATTTAAACAAAATTAACGTGCCAATATTTTAATTATTTATTTTAAATCAAAGAATTATAAATCCCATTAAACCGAGTTCAAGATAATTAATAAAAACTGTTTGATGTTTTATCAATTAAGGGATAATCTAAAAACAAGTGGTACGACCTCTTATGGGTTTACGGAGATGTTATGGAATTTTCAATTTGGATACTTAGCGTAATGATATTGAGTGGCTATATGGCTTACACTCGCGCTTCATTAGCAACTTATACTTCGCTATTAACCTTGTTAATGGTATTAGGCAGTATTTATCAAATCATTTTTTGGCCAACTTGGCTAATTTTTGCCGTGTTCGCCTTACCGTTAAATATTAAAAGCATTCGTCAAAAATATTTAACTAAGCCATTATTAAAAGCTTACCAACAAATCATGCCGGAAATGTCGCAAACCGAAAAAGAAGCCATTGATGCCGGCACAACTTGGTTTGAATCTGATTTATTTCGCGGTGCCCCCGATTGGAAAAAACTTCATGATTATCCTGTACCAACACTTTCTAAAGAAGAACAAGACTTTTTAGACGGGCCGGTTGAGGAAGTTTGTCGTTTATTTGATGATTGGGATACCACTCATGAGCGTGCTGATATGTCGCCTGAGGTATGGCAGTACCTTAAAGACAATAAGTTTTTTGCCATGATCATTAAAAAACAATATGGCGGCTTAGAATTCTCAGCTTATGCTCAGTCACGTGTTTTACAAAAATTAACCGGCGTTAGCACTGTATTAGCTAGTACTGTTGGTGTGCCAAACTCTTTAGGGCCTGGCGAGTTATTACAACACTATGGTACAAAAGAGCAGCAAGATTATTACTTACCTCGATTAGTAAAAGGTGATGAAATTCCTTGTTTTGCATTAACTAGCCCTGAAGCTGGCTCTGACGCTGGTTCAATTCCTGATTTTGGTATTGTTTGTCGTGATACTTTTAACGGCGAAGAAGTTTTAGGAATGCGTTTAACTTGGGATAAGCGTTATATTACCTTAGCCCCTGTTGCGACCGTACTTGGTTTAGCATTTAAGCTACAAGATCCTGACCATTTACTTGGAGATACCGAAGATTTAGGTATTACTTGTGCCCTGATCCCAACAGACTTACCTGGGGTGATCACTGGCCGTCGTCATTTTCCTTTAAATGTGCCATTTCAAAATGGTCCAACTCAAGGTAAAGATATTTTTGTACCGCTTGATTTTATTATTGGTGGTCCAGAAATGGCCGGACAAGGCTGGCGTATGTTGGTTGAATGTTTATCGGTTGGCCGTGCCATAACCTTACCTTCAAACAGTACCGGAGGCATCAAAACAGCAGCAATAGCAACGGGTGCTTATAGCCGTATTCGTCGCCAATTCAAATTACCAATAGGTAAAATGGAGGGGGTTGAAGAAGCACTAGCAAGATTAGGTGGTAACGCCTATTTAATGGATGCCGTAACTACCATGTCAACCGGTGCCATTGATCTTGGTGAAAAACCATCGGTTATTTCTGCAATTTCTAAATATCATTTAACCGAAAAAATGCGTTCCTCGGTGATTGATGCCATGGATATACATGGCGGCAAAGGCATTTGTATGGGGCCAAACAATTACCTTGCACGTGGTTACCAAGGTGCCCCTGTAGCAATCACCGTAGAAGGTGCCAATATACTAACCCGCAGTATGATCATCTACGGCCAAGGTGCAATTCGTTGTCATCCTTATGTGTTAGCTGAATTAGAGTCAGCCCGTAACCCGAATGAACAACAAGCGTTAAATGACTTTGATCATGCCCTGTTTGGCCATATTGGTTTTTCAATTAGTAATATTTGCCGAAGTGTTTGGTTTTCTTTTACTGGTAGCCGTTTATTGTCAACTCCTTTTGCCGATGAAAGTAAACGTTATTATCAATTAATGACTCGTTTTAGTGCTAACTTAGCTATGTTATCTGATATTGCTATGTTATCCCTAGGAGGAGAATTAAAACGAAAAGAGCGTATTTCAGCGCGTTTAGGTGACATTTTAAGTTATTTATATTTAGCTTCAGCCACCCTAAAACGTTTTAATGATGAAGGCCGCCAACAAGAAGATTTACCATTAATGCAATGGGCGGTGGAAGATTGTTTATTCAAAGCGCAACAAGCAATGGATGAACTAATTAATAATTTTCCAAATAAACTGGTTGCTTGTACATTAAGAGCCATTATCTTCCCACTAGGCTGTCATTTAAAACGTCCAAGTGATTTAACAGATCACAAGGTTGCACGAATATTACAAACACCAAGTGCGACTCGTAACCGTTTAGGTGAAGGTCAATATTTAACCCGAGAACCTGGCAATGCTGTTGGTATGATGGAACAAACCCTTGATGATATTTTGGCTTGCGAGCCTATTTATCAAAAAGTTTGTCAAGCAACCGGCCAAAAATTGCCCTTTTTCTATCTAGATAAAGTTGCGCAACAAGGGCTAGAGCTAAACGCTATAACCCAAGCAGAAGCTGATTTATTGATCAAAGCAGAAAAAGGCAGAAAAGCGGTTATTGATGTTGACGATTTCGCACCCGATGCTTTAGCTGCAGACAAATCACTATTAAGCAAAAAGCCAAAAGTGAATGAAAAAAACAAAGCAACAGATCAAAATACGGCAGCATGATCGCTAAAAACGATAGTTAGTTTAACAAATAATTTACTAACGATGGAATTTAAGGCCTTAGCTTATAATGAGCTAAGGCCTTTTATTTAGGGTTTATTTATCTTTGTTTAATAATCTTTGTTTAATAATTCAGCTGAGAGATACAATCGTTTTAATCAAGGCTGAAATTATCTCGTTTAGTCACCCAAACCAATACTTTTTAACACCCAGTAAAGCGATTTTAGCCTCAGCCCACAAGGTAATGACTATTTGTGCGCTAGTTGCATTAGAATTTCACTCATTTGAAATAACCAAACAACCTTCATTCTGCTTTGCTATCACTTAAAATATAATTAATGTTAATAGAAGCAAGCACATAGCAATTAAAATAGACGTTAAATAACAGGTTGATAACATTATTATTATTTAACAAAGCATTGATTAAATGTTAATAAATTGTTAATTTACATGTAAACGTAAAATAATAATTCTTATAAAATGATCGCAGATAAAGCAAATAGCAGTATAAAACGTCGCTCTAAAGGTGAAAGAACAAGACTTCATATTCTTGAGTCAGCGATCCAAGTTATCGCCAGTCATGGCATAAAAGGCACCACTCACCGAGCAATTGCAAAAGCAGCCAATATTCAATTATCACTAACCACCTATTATTTTAAAGATATAGAAGAGCTTATTTATCAAGCTATTGTATTAAATACTGAAAAACTATTACCTTGTCATGATGAAATGTGGTTAAGCATATTTAAGTTAATTGAAAGCCATCCACCATCAGAGCTGAAAAAATTAGCGGTTAAAAAAACATTAGCAGAAGATATTAGTGCCGTGTTTGTTGAGCAAATTATTAATAACCTAATGCTAACCCCGCATGTTTTAGCCGTCGAACAAGTATTGTTTACCCAAACTCACATTAGTCATGATTTATTTGAGCTTGCCGAACAACATCAACAAATATTATTAGCCCCCTACATTAAGTTCTGCCAATATTTCAATCGTACTTCGGCAGAATTAGATGCAGAAATTTTATTCAATCTACACAAGCAACAAGAGTATCAGGCGTTAGCACTGGTCATTAATAACCCTTTTGAGCAAACAATTAATAAACAAGCGATTGCTGACTATCAGCAAAAATTGCAAGCGATCATCTATCGTACATTAGGATTATTATTAACTAAAAAGTAGCCTAAGCACTCTGTGCATTCGCTACTTAGCCTTGGCTTACTTAGTCTTAGGTTAGATAGTAAATCTTAACAACTTAATTTAACTCACTAATAATGATAAGCTAGCTGGTATGACTTCTTTATTCTATTTAGCGTATGCCTTTTACTCAGCTTATTAATGATCAGAAAGAATATTTTAATAGCCAAATAACCAAAGATATTAACTGGCGTACAACACAACTTCACAAGATCAAACGTTTAGTCATTGAAAATGAGCAAGCTTTACTAAAGGCACTAGCTGATGATTTAGCTAAACCCTATCAAGAAAGCTGGATGACTGAGCTAAGTTATATTACCAGCGAAGTTGACCATACCTTAAAGCATTTAAAAAAATGGGCGGCTCTTAGACGAGTTAACTCGCCGCTCGTGACTTGGCCAGCACGTTCTTTTATTCAACCTGAGCCCTTAGGTACGGTACTAATCATTGGTGCATGGAATTACCCTTTACAATTAATCTTATCCCCTTTAGTTGCCGTTATCGCCGCAGGTAACTGTGCTATTTTAAAACCGTCTGAATTAGCACCAGCAACCGCTCAACTGCTTGAAACATTATTACCACAATACGTAGACCCTAAAGCAGTTAGTCTTGTTCAAGGAGGTGTTGAGCAAACAACCGAATTATTAAACGCTAAATTTGACCATATTATGTATACCGGCAATGGCCAAGTCGCTAAAATAATTATGGCGGCCGCAGCTAAGCATTTAACACCGATGACCTTAGAACTTGGCGGTAAAAGCCCTGTATTTATTGATGATTCTGCAGATATAGCAATAGCCGCACAACGATTAGCTTGGGGTAAATGGCTTAATGCAGGGCAAACCTGCATCGCTCCCGATCATGTCATGGTGACAAAATCACTACTAGCGCCTTTATTAACTGCACTAAAAACTGAAATTGTTGCCATGTTTGGCGAAGAGCCAAAACGCAGTGATAGTTATGGCCGGATCATTAATCAGCGCCACGCTAAACGATTGGCTAATTATCTCACCATGGCTAATATCGCTTTTGGTGGTGATGTGGATATTCAAAATTGCTATATTTCGCCAACCATAGTGGTTAATCCCGAGACAAACTCAGCTTTAATGCAAGAAGAAATTTTTGGTCCCATTTTACCCATCATTGTCGTTGATGATTTTCAGCATGCCATTAATTTAATTGTTGAAAATGATAAACCTCTCGCCGCCTATTTATTTACCCGTAATAAAAAACAAGAACAACAATGGCTCACAGAAATTAGCGCAGGTAGTATCGCTATTAATGATGTCATGATGTTTAGTGCGGTTGCCGACTTACCCTTTGGTGGAGTTGGTGCAAGTGGTTTTGGGCAATATAGCGGTAAAGTAGGGTTTGATAATTTTAGTCATTTAAAAGCGGTGATTAAACGCCCTTTCTTAAAAGACTTAGCTTTGCGGTTTGCACCGTTTACCGCGAAAAAATGGCGTCAGCTCAAATGGTTTAGATAAAAACATTAACTCAATGACACTAACATATCTGGCATATCTGGCATATCTGACATATTAAAATTCATCAAAGCCTAATACCAATTTCATTAAATTATTGCCCACTTGTGCGGGTTAAAATATTCCATCGCTGCGTTGCTTTCAATCCCAATAGCCCGCTATTGCTCAATCAAGCGCCTTGCCATGATTTATTTTTCCTACGCACAACAAGAACACAAACTTAATGCAATTGGTATAAGACCCAAAATAAGCCTTAGGCATAATCAATGAATTAACAAAGTTAAACGTCTTGCTTAAATTGTTCTTTTGCTTTTTCTACTGCTGAAAAGTCTAAACCTAGCTCTTCAACTGCTTCTTTAATTAAATTAGGTTGAGTCATTACCTGCATCATCACGGCCTGTAATTTGGCAGGTTCAATACCTAGCTGACTGATCGTAGTCATCGCCATTAAAGGGTTTTCAGTTAATGCTTGAAAAATTTCTTTGGTTTTTTCATCACTAATATTGGCGTCTTTTAATAATTGCAGTATTGGGTTCATTGTTGTACTTCAAATTTTGTTAAAAATAATAGCCCTATTATAAAGCCTTTAACCCGTTAACAAAGTTTTTTAGAGAAATAAAAAACCACAAAAGACTATTTTGTGGTTTTATTAAAATGATGTAGTGATATATTAATTAGCAGCTAATAAAACTTTGCTGCGTTCTTCTAACGATTTAACAACAATTAAATTTTGCTTTGGATAATGGCTAACGGTAGCAAACGCTGCTTTTTCATTCACCACTTTTTTAAGTGCTAACTCTTGAAAGAAATGGTTCTTCTGAGTTTCTTTCTCAATGGTTTTTACCATGCAGCTTTCATTAGCTGACATTGTCGACTTTTCAAGACAATTAAAAATTTCAGCTCGCTCAGCTAAAGCAACTTGACTAAAAGTTAAAGCGCTAATGGCTACAATAATTGATTTTTTCATATTTGATCCCCCTAACAACGACCCATTCATACTAACAAAACCTAACCAAATTCACCTAGCATATTTTTATGACAAGTTTATTACGCCGGTAATCTTTTTTAATTTATTTTAATTTGTTTAAACGATACCAGCATAAAGCTATATCAGAATCATAAAACAGAAGCATAAAAAAACCGGCTGAAACCGGTTTTTTATTAATCTTTATATCGCGGCTTAAATTTGATAACTTTTTCTGCCTGATAAAGCGTGAGATAAGGTATTACCATCAACAAACTCTAATTCCCCCCCCATAGGAACACCATGTGCAATACGTGAGATTTCCACTTGGTATTTATCGGTTAACTCAGCAATAAAGTGTGCCGTTGCTTCCCCTTCAACCGTTGGGTTAGTCGCTAAAATCACTTCCGTAATTTCACCTTTTTTTAACTGTTTTTCTAAAACGTCTAAACCTAAGTCATCAGGGCCAATACCATCAATTGGTGATAAGTGCCCCATTAAAACAAAATAACGACCGGTAAACTCCCCTGTTTGCTCTATAGCTAAAACATCGGCAGGAGTTTCTACCACACATAATTGTCCAGCCATTTGTCTTTTAGCACTTAAACAAATTTCACAACGCTCTTGCTCGGTAAAGTTTCGGCAATCTTGGCAATGACCAACTTCCGCCATGGCTTTGGCTAAACTAGCAGATAACTTATCACCACCATGACGATTTCGTTCTAATAAATGAAACGCCATACGCTGGGCAGATTTGGCACCAACACCCGGTAAACAACGAAAAGACTCAATGAGTTCTTGAACTAATGGACTAAATTTCATGAAAACAACAGTAGATAAATAACAAAGAAAATAATCTATGAAGATTACCATAGATAGACAGAGATAAAAAAAGGTTTAACCTAAGTTAAACCTTTAATAAAAAGTAATAATTCAGAGAAGTATTTATAAATAGCTTAAATAAGTATCTACTTCTTTTGCTGAGCCTAAAGCAACCGGCACACGTTGGTGTAGGCTTGATGGCTCAATATCTAAAATACGCGTTTTATCAGCATAAGCCTTACCGCCCGCTTTTTCCGTTAGCATCGCCATTGGGTTGGCTTCATATAGTAAACGTAATTTACCATTTTTTGTGCTTTCTCGTGAGTCGCTCGGATATAAGAAAATACCACCACGCGACAAAATACGATGAACATCACCAACCATAGCAGCATTCCAGCGCATGTTATATTGTTTGGCCATTGGACCATTAGGCCCTAAAATCAAATCATCAATATACTGTTTACTTTCTTGATACCAAAACGGCTGATTAGACATATTAATCGCAAATTCGGCACATTCAGGTACAACGTTTAATTCTGGATGCGTTAATAAAAAGCCACCATGAGTTAAATCTAAGGTATAGCCTCGTGTTGGGCCGCCTGTTGTCATCACTAACAAAGTAGAAGGACCATATAATACATAACCCGCACATACTTGGTTTTTACCCGGCTGTGCAAACTGTCGTTCGTCATTAGCTGGTATATCATCAAGACCACGATAAACGGTAAAAATAGTGCCTATTTGACCATTGATATCAACATTTGATGAACCGTCTAGCGGGTCAAAAGCAACAATGTATTGTCCTTGCTCATTGCCTGCAACAATATAGTCTTCTTCTTCCGACGCAATCGCTTTAACTGACTCATCTTCTAATAAAATATCTTTTAATAATTGATTAGAAATAATATCGAGTTTTTTCTGAGTTTCACCTTGAATATTTTCATCTAAGGTTGAGCCTAATACGCCCGCTAATTCACCTTGACTGACACGAAATGAAATTTCTTTACAGCCTGCTAAAATAGTACGAATTAACATAATTAATTCGATTGGAGTATTGTCATTTTTAAGGACTGGTATTAATCGTTGCATGCGGTTTCCTTGATCAACTATAACGGTTGATACAATTAAGATCTAAAAAGGTAGTTTCTAAACGTCGAGTCATTGATTTTTCGCCTTCACGTAACCAAACACGCGGATCATAATATTTTTTGTTCGGAACATCATAACCTTCAGGGTTACCAATTTGATTAGCTAAATATGAGCTTTTGCTAAGATGATAATCTCTAACACCCTGCCAAGTCGCCCATTGGGTATCAGTGTCTATATTCATTTTAATAGCACCGTAACTAATCGCTTCTTTAATATCGTTCACGTCAGAGCCTGAGCCGCCATGAAAAACGAAGTTTAATGGCTGAGCTGGTAAATTAAATTTCTCTGAAACATAGGCTTGAGATTTTTTCAAAATCAATGGTGTTAATTCAACGTTACCGGGTTTGTATACGCCATGAACATTACCAAACGAAGCTGCGATTGTAAATTTATCACTAATTTTAATTAACTGCTCATAAGCATAAGCAACATCTTCAGGCTGAGTATAAAGCGATGAGTTATCAAGGTGGGTATTATCAACACCGTCTTCTTCACCACCAGTACAACCTAATTCAATTTCAAGGGTCATGCCCATTTTGCTCATTCTTTTGAGGTATTCACCACATATTTCAATGTTTTCTTCTAGTGACTCTTCAGAAAGATCAATCATATGAGAGCTAAATAAAGGCTTACCTGTTGCAGCGAAAAACTTTTCACCCGCCGCTAACATGCCATCAATCCAAGGTAATAACTTTTTAGCGGCGTGATCAGTATTAATGATCACCGGAACACCATAAAACTCAGCAACATTATGTAAATAATGTGCTGCAGCTACAGCACCATGAATTGAAGCATCAATACCGTCTAAGTTAACACCTTTACCAAGAAAGAATGCGGCTCCGCCATTTGAAACTTGTATAATAACTGGAGAATTTACTTTAGCTGCCGCTTCCAATGTTGCGTTTGCTGAAGAAGTACCAATAATATTAACCGCAGGATAAGCAAAGTTATTTTTACGCGCATAACTAAATAAAGTTTGCACATCATCGCCTGTTACAATACCTGGCTTAATAGATTTTATTGATTCTGTCATTTATAACTCCCAAACAATAAATTTTTTAAATTAATTAGTTAACCAGCAAACATCTTCAATTGATTGCCTAGTCAATATAGCTCCAACTTAGAACAGCGTTATTAAACACGTTAGATACAACAAGAATATGACAACTAGGTTAATTAACCTTATTCGCTTTCTTATTCTTATGATCTAGTGTTGTAATCACTATCATCAGCTTAACTAGTTGATTTTAATGCTTTATGTGATTTATCAATGCAGAGGGGTTTTATTATATTGCGGTAGTAAAACAATATCATGTAACTCATACTGACCAACTTTCATAAAAAAATGTTATTTCGACAATTTTTTTTAGCATCTTAACGAACTGATACCTATCTTATTTCATTTGATAGTAATAGTAATTATTTTTTTAATAACATTTAAATATATATAAATGTTTTTTGAATAGATGATTTTTTACACCTACCTGTAAAAAAATAGGCATAAAACGTTTATTTATAAAGAATAAATAGTAAAAAAACAAAAATAAAGATGAAAAAATAAACAATATGAAAATTTAATAGGCAAATTTAAAGGAAATGATTTTATATGAATTGATATTAAAATTTATGAAAACCTACATGAAAGCAACCAATATAACTTTCAAAAATATATAAATATATTTTCACTTAATTTTTCACTTAATAACATAACTAAAATAGTATTTAGCTTAATGCTATTTAAATAGAGGCGGGGTAAGATAAAAATTAAGGTGAGTTCAATGAAGAACTCACCTATAGCGTAAACTAAATTATACCAATTCCATTAAGTTTGTGATCCTGTTGTGCGTAGGAAAAATAAATCATGGCAAGGCGCTTGATTGAGCAATAGCGGGCTATTGGGATTGAAAGCAACGCAGCCATGGAATATTTTAACCCGCACAAGTGAGCAATAATTTAATGAAATTGGTACTAGTTTACTTTTCGCTTTTTAATGGCTCAATTTTAGGAATTAATATCCAAACCGATAACATCGCAATAACCGCTAAAGAAGCACCAATAACAAAGGCTGGTGTATAGTTACCATCCGCTGTCAGCATAGGTACTAACGCAGTTAAACCTAATGCCCCTAGTTTTGCCGCCATTCCAGAAAAGCCAGACAGTGTTCCTACCGCTTTTTTGCCGTACAGATCACTTGGTAACGTTTGAACATTACCAATTGCCGTTTGGAAACCAAACAGAATAATCGCCATAATAATTACCGCTGTTGTTGGGCCACCAGGATTAGCCATAGCAAGTAAAGCAGGTAACATGATCATACAACCTAAGGTAATGGTTAACTTACGTGTTTTATCGGTATTCCAGCCTGCATGGATTCGATTCTGTGCAAGTAAACCACCAAACCATGCACCTAACATAGCACCAACATAAGGAACCCAACCATAGATACCAATAGACTTAACATCCATTGCATACACTTCATTAAGGTAGATAGGGATCCAAAATACGAATAACCACCAAATTGGGTCAATTGCCGCTGAAGCAATAATAACACCCCAGCTTTGTTTACGAGAAAGTAACTCACCTGTTGAAGGGTTATACTCATCTTCTTCAGCTTTCTCTTCGGTAACGTCACTGCTTCTTTGACCAGTTAAAATGTATTCACGTTCTTCTTCTGTGATCCATGGGTGCTTTTTAGGTGGCGCTTTCACTAGAATAATCCAAGGGATCAACCATAATAAACCAACTAAACCAATCACAATAAATACCATTTGCCAGCTAAAAAACACGGTTAAATAAGCGATTAAAGGAATTGCAACAATACCACCGATAGCTGCACCCGAATTAAAGATACCTTGCGCTAAAGCACGTTCTTTTGTTGGGAACCAATCAGCATTACTTTTCGCCGCACCTGGCCAGTTACCAGCCTCGGCCACACCTAAAATGGCACGGAAAATACTGAAACTTAATACACCTTGTGCAAAGGCATGTGCCGCTGTTGCAAGCGACCAAACACCAATTGATAGTACAAAGCCTAAACGTGTACCTACCCAGTCAAAAATTTTGCCAAATATCGCTTGACCAAACGCATAAGATAATATGAAAACAATGGAGATATTTGCATATATTTGTTTACGTTCTAACGCTGTTTCATCAGGAAACAGTTCTTCAACAATATCGGGCCAAAGTACGCTAAGCGCCGAACGATCAATATAATTTATAACGGTAGCTAAAGCGATTAAAGCAATCACCCACCAACGTAAGCCTTTAACTTTCATAATATTTACTCTTTTTATTACGTGTGAATCATGCGAATACTTTATTGTTATAATATTTTTGCTAATAAAATATTCATTCTTATACTAAAAACTTAGCGCAACATAGTATTAAGGTAGTGATCTATTTAACAATGTCATTACCTTAACAACTATATATAACATTATGTTTCAATTAACTATTTTACAACCTTTACTTTAATAAAAGGCTAAAAAACAAACGTTTTAGGACGTTTTTATTTGGTTGTCACTTTAAAAGTATTATTTTTTACTTCTGCGGTATGTGGCCCAGGAAAATTTAATTCTTCAATCTTAAATTCTTTTGTATCAATAAATTGGTTATCAACCACTTTAGTGATTGGCTCACCAACCGTATGATTAATTAATAAAGGTGCGGTATTTTTGAAAGTATTACCCATCACGGTTGTTACTTGCACACCATGAATATAAGCCACAGCTTGTTCTTTATTTCGGCGACCTAGTCCTACGTTATTAAGCTGATTGTTAGCTAATAATAAATGCGGGCCGAAAGTGCTTTCATCAGTACCACCACGGTATAATTTGATTAACGCACCTTCAATATTATTAAACTCAGAATTAACAATAGTAACGTACTCTGCGTTGTATATACCTAAATCGTCGGTTTCTTTGTTTAAACGTAAAACGTCTCCGGTCATATTTTTAAAGCTGCTGTTTTTTAATAAAATTTCAAACGCTAAGCTACGAGATCCGGCATCAAAGAAATGAAAAGAATGGTTAATATTAAAGTTACTGATCTGGCTATTTAACAACTCTAAACGAAAAGTTGTTAACATAGGTAAGCGCGACGTACGTACAAAAACATTACCGGCAGAGTCAGCCGCTTTACTGGCATCAATATTTAAGCCATCAAGCTGTAAACTACCGTTATCTAAAATTTCAAAAGTGGTTGAACGCGTCACATTTAAGGTTACTTTTGCTTGTTTAGCCGCTTTAACCGTGATCACTTTGTTAACTTTAATAATTTTATTTAACGTATATTCACCTTCGGTAAGCTCAATCACATCGCCATTTTCAGCTAAAGCAATAGCTTCAAAAATAGCCCCTTCAGCTGGCGATACAGAGATTATTTTACCTGAAGCAAAAGCAATACTCGGCTCTGCTTTGGCGTACCAGCTAACACCAACATCAGCTTTTTGAGTAACAACAAGATCCTTGCTCACCCCTTTATTTTGTAACTTTTTATCTACCGGGTATAACAAGCCATTGCTGTGACGTTTCATAGTAACAGTTAAGCTTTCAAACCCTTTATTTAATTGAGCATTAGCAATGTTATTGTAAATATTTCCCTTGAACTTAATACCGCTAATATCATCAAAAACAGTGAAAGGGTCACGACCTTTTTCATGGCTTACCAAGTTATTATAAAAACGGCTATCAATTGGCGTAGCAGAGCGTTCAGTATCACTACCTGCTGCTAATTGAATATTATCGACATTAACTAAAGTATTGTTTTCAATTAACGCATTTTTAACTTGGTGGTAACGGTTAATACTTGAATTAGGCACCCCATTCATAACAGTAAAACCACTGCCAAAACGATAACCAGTTAAACCTTCCATATAATTGTTACGAATGACTTGATCAGCATTAATGACTCGAATACCACCGGTATGATCAACACCATTACCAAAAAACACGTTATTCTCGACAACATTACCATTGCCATGTCGTAACGTTAAAGTACCTCTTGATTCAAAAAAGGTATTATTTCGAATGGCATTACTTCCTGATTTATTTGAAATGATCTCTACTTCACCGTTACAACGGTCAAAATAATTATTTTCAATAATAGTAAAAGAGTCATTTAAAGAATGGTGACTAGTACCAATACGTAAAGTTTCACCACCATTTGAGCCTAACACTGGACGCGGGCCAAAATAGTTATGATCAATGCGATGATGGTTTTCAATGCTCTCTTTTGAGTTTAAGCGAACAGCCATAGTAACACCGGCATTACTTTTACCCACTAAATGACTGTGATCAAAACGGTTATGTTTACCATACATCACAACCCATTTATCTTGTTCAAATTTATTAGGATTATTAAAGTGGTCAATTACCACCTCAGTGACTCTTGAATGATAAGCAAAATTACTTGAATTTTGGCGAAATGAAATCACCTCACCGCGCGGCGAATAGCCGTCTTTAAAAACTAAGCCCGAGACAATTAAATGCTCTCCAGCTAAACGTAAATCTGATTGACCTGAAATAATAACCTTACCTTTTGTTTCTGCAGTAAGTGTTATTGGTTGCTCTGCTGTACCTTGAGCGGTAAATAAAATTTCAAAATCTTGCCAAACCCCATTAGCTAAAACGATAGTATCGCCAGCAACAACAGATTGTTCAGCTTTTTTAAATTCTTTCTGTGTAGACACCTGCCATGTTTTAGCAGTAGTAGAAATGCTTAAAAAGCTAGCTGTAAAAATAACAAAACATGAAAAAACAGCGGATTTTTTTACACAATTTAACATAAACATTCGCTCGACTTTTGATAGAAAAAAATAAATGGAGCTCAATAAGACAAGAGTTTATTGAGCTCCATGCTTTTCTTATAAATTTAAAACCTTAACAATTAATTAAAATTTATGTTTTAAACTTAAAAAGTACTTAGGACCTGTGCTTGAAATAAGCGTAGGTGTTTTATCGATAGAACGCGTCATATATTGCGCTTCATCCAATACGTTTAACGCTTTAAATGAAATCGATGTATTTTTGCTAAATTTATATTTAGCATTAAAATCTAAATACTCAAACGGTTCAACATAGCGGTTGGCTGCTGCACCTGAGTTAGGTTGATAGTACTTAGAACGTGTTTTATATAAAACACGGAATGATACGTCATCACCTTCCCAGTAGATTGAGCCTGAAAATACATTTTTAGAAAAACCGAATAAGTTAGCTGCAGCAACATTTTCAAATGCCGGTATTTCTAAGTCGCCATTTGCATCGTACATATTACCAAATCGACCATCTTCATTTTTAAATGAAGAATTTGCATAGTTATATGAAGCTTTCATACCTAAACCGTCAAACGGTGCCGGTAAATCGGTAAAGTGATGCTGAGCGGCTAATTCAAAGCCACGTAAATAAGCCGGGTCATCAGTATAAGTGTTTGTCACCAAATCAACTGAGATTGATTGACCATCAATCACTAAGTCTTCTTGCTCAACAATACTTTTGAAATTAGCTTCAAATTGCTTACCATAAAACGCTAAAGAAACCGCTGTATCAAGTGATGGGTACCATTCAAATGAAACATCGAAGTTATTTGACATCAATGGTTCTAAATATGGGTTACCGCCACTCACTTCAGAAATCAGCTCATTTGGATCCGTAATTTCTTCACTGGTATCGCTTTGTTTAATAACTCGACCAGCGCTCATATCCAATAATTGTGGACGTGACATCGCACGATAAGCCGCTGTTCTAATTAAAAACTCTTCACTGTAATGGAAGGTAATGTTAGCACTTGGTAAAACAGTAGTAACATCATGCTTTTGGATATTAGTTGTTAAAACATTATTACCTTCGGCGTCTTGAACGATATCTAATTCATAAGTAATCAGATCAGAATCCGTAGGATCAACTGTAGAGTTAATCTTATACTCATTTAAATAACCTAATGACTCAACATCAGTACGTATGATACGGACACCAAAGTTACCCGACACCGGTAAACCAAAAAGTTGACTTTCAAAGTTAGCCATACCATAAATTGCTAAGGTATCTTCTTCTACGTTGACATCACCAGTAGAGCGACGATCTTTTCTTGGCCCTAAATCGACGAAGCTTCGGTCTTCATTAGCTTGTGAAAGTGAACCATAACCACATTTAGCGTCAAATTGGGCAAATTGACCGCCTTGTAAACCAGCGCCACTTTCGCTTGATAACCATTCAGGGTTGTTCCACTCAACAAAGCAGTTTTCAATTAATAAACCAACTTCGGTTGCATCTTTAGTCTTATATTCAGGTAATTCTTCACCTGTTGCTGGGTCAATACCAACATCATCATCTAAATCTGACCACAGTGAGGCTTCAGAATAACGAACACCTGCTTTTAAGCTAGTGAAAAAGTCACCATCTACAGCATATTCAATATCAACTTTTGCTGCATTTACTCGGTTAATACGTTCTTCTACTTCACGTTCGTATTTACCTTCACCACCTACCCAAGATTCAGGATTAGTCGGTTCGAATGCAGTTGTCGCGTCATAACCGGCATCACCAACTGCATTAAAATCCGCATCTAAGAATTTTAATTCCGCTAAACGGTGTTCACGGGTATCTAAACTGTAGTTACCGTATACGCCACTGTTAATACGTGATTTAAAACTTGTGCGGTCACGGTGCGATTTTGAGTATGATAAGTCACCAGTGATCACTAAATCATCAGTAATATAATGCTTAACTTCTAAACCAAAACCGTTGTAGCTTTCATCTTCTGTTCGGTAATAACCTTGAGTTTCGAACTTCGCAATACCTTCACGGTAAAGTAAGTTCATATTCTCGTCTATTACATGATTTTGTAAGTTACGACGAGCAGAGGTAACAATAAAATCATGACGATTTTCAGAATAATGATTATCAGAATATTCAACATCTAAATTGATATCCCACTCATCATTTGGTTGCCATTGCAAGGTAGTTACAACCGCTTCACGGAAATCTTCTTCTTCCATGTTGCGGTAAGTCCAGCTAGAAGGCGTTAAAAATACTTTACCCTCTTGGTAATCACCAAGATTATCGCCTGTAATTCCTAAGTTTGTACCAGGATAATTATCTTCACAATCATCGACGTCATTTACTGGTGTACCATCGGCTAAATGAGTAGCACAAGCATACATAGTTGAACTGGTTAACATACTCTCTTCAGGGTTAGCCGAATCAGTACGCTGATAACCGAAAGTAAAGCCAATATCGCCTAAATTCTCGGTTTCAAATTGTCTAACAAGAGAAGCAGTAACTTTATTACCTAATCCATTGTTATCATCAAGATGTGCTGAATGAGAGTTATAAATCGCACCTAACTCAATTGAAGTTACTTCTTCACCATAATCTAAAGCTCTTAATGAATCGATGTTAATAGTACCGGCAACACCACCTTCTGTGATATCAGCTTGTTGTGACTTATAAACAAGTACATCATTAACTAATTCTGATGGGAATTTTTTAAAGTTAACGGCACGAGAGTAACCCGCACTGGTTACGGTACGACCATTAAATGTAGCATAACCAAGAAATGGTCCCATACCACGAATAGACGTTTCAGAACTACTACCTTTACCGCGGTGACCAGATACTGAAGTAATATTTTCAATAACATCAGAAACAGACAAACCAGGTAATTCACCAAAATCGGCTGCTGAAATACCATCGGTGATCGCGGCAGTATTTTTCTTGATATTAAGTGAACGCGACATAGTGCCTCGCATTCCTTTTACTTCAATAACTTCAACTTCTTCCGCTGCATTATTGTTATTCTCTTCTGCTGCAAATGCAGGTGAACCTAATAATGATAATAATGCAGTTGCTGCAAGTGCACTTTTACCAATAGCATTCTTATTTCGAAGAGCAGTACTTATTTTGTTAAGCTTTGCTTGATTTAACATGGTCATAATCTCTCTTGTCGTTATATGTTTTTAGTACAGACAATTAAATGTACTACCGCCATACCATACTGTCAAGACAATCATTACCAATGACAACAAAAAAGTATTACCAATTGGTTTACTTAATTGTTTTTTATTGGTAACTTAAATTTACCAGTTTGACAATTTGAAGCCCTCTACTATAGAATGCTTACAAAAATGGCGTATAAAGAAACTTATATAATAAGTTTTAGACCATTATTATAAGAATTCAAGCTATTGGACTTACCAATACGATTAGGAATACAGTTATGAAAAGCCGTCGTTTATTTTGGCACATAGTGGAAAAAATAGAATTATCTATTGATTCAGGCACTTATCCTCCTGGCAGCCGCTTACCAGCGGAGCGTGTTTTAGCTGAAACATTTGAAGTAAGCAGACCAACTATTCGTGAAGCAATAATTGCTTTGGAAGTTAGAGGACGAGTTGAAGTAAAAACTAGCTCTGGTGTTTATGTATTAGAGCATAAAAATTCAAACGATGACCTTTCTAACATTAGTGCTTTTGAATTAACACAAGCTCGCGCTTTAATTGAAGGTGAGGCAGCGGCTTTAGCTGCGTCAGCAATTACAACAGAAGAACTATCAGCCTTAGATGATACTTTAATTGCCATGGAAAATGGTATTAATGCTGATGAAGCGGACAAAACCTTTCATATTATCATTGCCCAAGCTACCCGCAACAAAGCTGTACAAGCAGCCATTCATCGCCTCTGGGAATTAAGACAAACAGACAGTGGTATTAAAGAAGCTTACCAAGGGGTTTGTTGTCAAAGTGACAGTGATCGTTGTAAAGAACATAGAGATATTTACAATGCCCTTAAAAATCGCGATTCGGTCGCAGCTAGAGGCGCAATGCATTACCACTTTAATCGCTTAATTAATGCTTTATTTGATGCCAGCGAAGCCAAAGCATTAGAAGAGATAAAACGTAAAACCAGTGAAACTCGCGATTTATACTCGCTCAATCATATTGTTAAATCAGCGCACTAATTTAGGCTGTAAATAACAATTGTGAAAAGCTACCTTAGGTAGCTTTTTTTATGCGGTAAATTTATGATAAGGCAACAGCCAAGATATAAATTTTTCGTTTGCTGACCAACACCTGCTCATCTTACTGCAGTAATTCCATTTCAGTTATTGTCCTTTCCATCTTGGAAAATTCATCAAATAGCAGGTAACAAAAAGCCGTATTAAAACGGCTTTATAGTTTGAACCTTAGTTTCTATTTATGAAAAAACTAAACCGGCATTAATATCAACGTTTGTACCTGTCATGTAAGAGGCATCATCACTTGCTAAAAAGCCAACTAACTTTGCAACCTCTTGAGCAGTACCTTCCCGTTTAAGTGCTGTCATACCGGCTACTGCGCTGCGTACGGCATCTTTAGTAAAGGTGTCGTGGAAACCGGTGCTGATCATCCCTGGACACAAGGCATTAACTCGAATACCTTTAGGTCCTAATTCTTTAGCTAAACCACGGGTGAAACTGGTAACCGCCCCCTTAGATGCCGCATAAGCAACAGAGCCAGGGCCACCACCGTCACGTGCAGCTTGTGATGAAAAAGTAACAATAGCGCTACCTTCAGACAAATGAGGGATAACAGCGTTGCACATCATGAATAAGGATTTAAGATTAACGTCCATCACGTTATCCCAATGTTCTACTGACATTTCATCAATAGTTACCCGTGCTAATAAGCCACCAGACACATGTACCAAAATATCAACTTTACCAAAGGCTTCAAGTGTCGAATCTAGGGTTTTTTTAACATCAGCCGCTGACGTTAAATCAGCTTGAATAGCAATCGCTTTAGCACCTAATGCTTCTATTTCTTTAACAGCACTTTGTGCCGTTTCTGCACTCGAATGGTAGGTCAATACAACATTCACGCCTTTACTTGCTAATTCAATCGCACACGCTCTACCGATATCTCTACCGCCACCAGCAACGATTGCAACCTTGCCTTTCATTGTCATAGAATTCTCCAAAAAATAAATACAATATGTTAACTAATACAAGTTAAGGTTAAATCTTTTCCACAACTCAATTTTTCGCAATTAATGCTGGAACACTAAGTTAGTTTCATTTATAAAAATAGCTAAGCCCTTACAGTATGTCAACCAATAAACACCTACAATGTAATACCAATAACCTTAAATAAAATAGCCAGTTCCGTTGTGTATTTTTTATTTACCAATTATTTTTCAACTCTTGGCATAATCAGTGATTTTTACGAGTTTTTACTATTTAACGTTTTTATACACAATCTAAAAAACGAACAATATAAAAAACATCTTTACCAATAAACATAAAAAATGGTCTGATTTATCCAGTATGGCTAACCATTTTAAAATTAATTAAAATTCATACAATTTAAAATTATTTTCTAACAAGCCAATAAGTTTCCTTATCAACAATAGCATTACTAAGTAAAGTTACGATAAATTCCCATTAAAAAAGCCAGTTAGAAAATCTAACTGGCTTGTATACATACTACTTTTAGGCTTTAAACCCGCGGCTTTATTACCGCATTACTTAGAATAAAGTTGAATCTAAATTATCAAAGTAACTATAAGTACCAGTAGAACTGTTATCGCCAACATAAAGTGCTACTAATGTTGGTGCACCTGTATCATTTTCAGCGACTAATGGCACGGCTGTACCACCATCGTCATACGTTGTGTAATCAGTACCATCAATATTCACAGTGATCGCATGACTAGCATCCCAAGACACAGTTACATCAACCCAAGTATCTTTATCGTAAGAAACAAGAGTTTTTTGGCTACCATTTTCATCTCGAAATTTAATAGTTGAACCAAAAACCACTTCAGTATAACGAGCACTTGATGAACCACCTTCTGATGTACCTAAGAAGAAGTAGGTTGATTTAACATAGCCTGATGTTGGAATAAACACTGAGAATGAAACTGAGCCGCTATCAGCAGCACCTGCAGTAAACTCACGGCTTACTACTGGCTTAGTTGCATCACTATTATCTTCTAAATACAGAGAAAAACTATCGATAGCTTCAGCATTGCTGATTTCTGCAATTGTGCCAGTACCGTCTACATTCGTTGCTGTATAAGCAGTATTCGCCGTATCAACTTGTACACCATCAGCATAACCTTCAAAGTCATCGGTCATCGTTGGTGCTGCTGCAACATCGAATAAATCAGAATCTAAATTATCAAAGTAGCTATAAGTACCAGTAGAGCTGTTATCACCAACATAAAGTGCAGCTAAGGTTGGCGCACCAGTATCATTTTCAGCGACTAATGGCACGGCTGTACCGCCATCGTCATAAGTTGTGTAATCAGTACCATCAATATTCACAGTGATCGCATGACTAGCATCCCAAGAAACCGTTACATCAATCCAAGTATCTTTAGCGTAATCAGCAAGATCTTTTTGACTGCCATTTTCATCTCTGAATTTAACTTTAGAGCCAAAAACCACTTCAGTATAACGAGCACTTGATGAACCACCTTCAGAACTACCTAAGAAGAAGTAAGTTGATTTAACATAACCAGAAGTTGGAATAAACACTGAGAAAGAAACTGAACCGCTAGCTGCAGCGCCATCAGTAAATGCACGGCTTACTACTGGTTTAGTTGAATCACTGTTATCTTCTAAATATAGTGAAAAACTGTCTTTAGCTTCAGCATTGCTGATTTTTGCAATAGTACTAGTACCATCAACATTGGTTGCTGTATACGCAGTATTCGCCGCATCAACTTGTACACCATCAGCATAACCTTCAAAATCATCGGTAATGGTTTCAGGTAATGGCACATCAAACAAATCTGAGTCTAAATCATCAAAGTAGCTATAAGTACCGGTAGAACTGTTATCACCAACATAAAGCGCAGCTAACGTTGGTGCGCCAGTATCATTTTCAGCGATTAATGGAACCGCTGTACCACCATCGTCATAAGTTGTGTAATCGGTACCATCAATATTCACCGTAATAGCATTAGACGCATCCCAAGAAACAATAACATCTACCCAAGTATCTTTATCATATGAAACAAGATCCTTTTGGCTACCACTTTCGTTTCTAAATTTAACTTTAGAGCCAAAAACAATCTCAGTATAACGAGAACTTGAAGAACCACCTTCTGATGTACCTAAGTAGAAGTAAGTTGATTTTACATAACCCGCAGACGGAATAAAAACAGAGAAAGAAACTGAACCGCTAGCCGCAGCACCATCAGTAAATGCACGACTTACTACCGGTTTAGTTGAATCACTATTATCTTCTAAATACAATGAATAGGTATCTTTCGCTTCATCATCACTGATAACAGCAATAGTACTAGTACCATCAACATTCGTTGCTGTATAAAGCGCATTAGCTGCATCAATTTGCACGCCATCAGCATAGCCTTCAAAATCATCAGTTATCGCATTCGGGTCAACATAACCACCTGAACTAACAACATCAGAATCACCTGTGATGGTAGCGGAAAAACCACGGTCATCCGTGTATGTAATTGATACTGACACTGTATTACCAATGTCGCCAGCACCAACAACGTATTTATTATCAGTTGCAGTACCTGTACCTGACCAACTATAAACAGGTGAAGAAGTAAGGTAGCCGTCACTATCAGAAATAAAAGCCGACAGTGTTTCACCTACGGTAGCAGTACCAGCGACAGTAACTTCACCTAGTGTATCCATATCGCTTAAAACAGGACCTGTTGCTTCTGATCTAACATGTGAAAAATAGCCATCATCATCTGTATAGGCAGCTCTCACTGTAATATCTGAACCAAGTTCATTGGCTGTTAGTGTATAGCTAGAACCAGTAGCACCTGGAATATCAACATTATCAGACACCCAATAGTAAACGATGGTAGAACCCGTAAGACCATTTGCATCAGATACTGAAGCAGATAATGTGGCACCAATTTCTAACTCTGCGCCTGGCTCACCACTAATTGTCACTAGCCCTGCGGAATCGCCGGTAGCACCTTTATACTCGTGATCATCACAAGCACTTATGGCAAGTACTAGTGCTGAAATAGCTAATAGTTTATTACTCATATCTCACGTTTCCCTTATATTTTTTATAATGTCATCAATAAAAACTGCTATATAACTAAAATAAAATATAAAACAGCATCAATTGGTCAATACATTTAACTATAAATCAAAATAAAAACTTTGCATTTAACGCTAAACCATATAACAACAATATGATAAATAGAGCACCAAATGTCAAGCCAAAGTTAAACCAAAAACGCAACTTTGTTATTACCAAATAAATTACCACAACGAAATCAACAAATTGAGGACATAAAAAAAGCGACATAAAGTCGCTTGTTTTATTAAGTAAATATTAGTTTAACTCGAGCGTATCAAACGCTTCTCGAGCAATTGTTCGCCACTTGTTTTTTGCTTTTCTTTCTAATGAGTTATATGAAGCAAACAATAACTTACCATTCAAAGGGATACCGTAAATTATATTATAATCATTTGATCTTACTGATTTATTTTCAAACTCAAGGATAAAAACCTTAGTTTCAAATTTGTTGATAACTTTATCTTTAGACCAATTAGCATCTGGATAGCCCTTGTGGTATTTGGCTGAGATAGCTTTATGTATTTGTTTAATTGTTTTGACATCAGCTGCAATATTGGTCTGGTGAAAAGTGAATTTAGCTAAACCAGACTTATTATCCAATACCACTTTATCTGCTGATTCTTCTTTAATTTTAACGCTCGTTGGAAAATCGATAAAAACCGTACTATTAAGTAATTCTCTCGTTTCCCAGTCAGCGCTATAAGCAGATGTGGTTAAACTTAGTAATAGGGTTAAAATTATAGCTCTCATGTTTAATTCCTTATTTTTGCAGACTAATAGTTATAGCCGGTATGTGAATTGTCGATTTGATAAAAGGTCGCTTGCACATAATCATCAGCATTACCTGTATTATTTTGATTATAGACGCCAGCTTTAAAATACATATATTGACCACCACTATGATAATTACTCGCTGTCATATCGTAAGAAGCGGTAACATCGGGTTTACCAGTTCGAGTAATAGTGACATTTAACATATTGCCGATGACTTCGATTTGGTAACTAAAGCGTTCATTTAAGGCAATACCATCCGTTGGATTACTGGCACTTTGGGATCTTGTACCTATCATCTCAACATACTTATCATCACCACCTAGTACTTCATGGGCAAAATAAATAGAACCTTTGTCATTATTAGGTAGCTTACGATAATAAAGGCGAATGGGTTCATCATCATTGGCATGAATTTGCCCAATGATCACACGCCCTACTTGGCTGGTAGAGCCTGTGGTAGTAACATAATTAACCGCTAATGTTGCGTTTAATACACCATCTACACCACCAGCAGCATCTTGCTCGGCTTGTGATGCTGATGAAAATACCCAGTTATTTTTATTGATACCTTGGGTTTTATGACTTGAATTACCACGACGTAACATTTCTCTTAGTTCAGTACGAGTATAGCTGGTATTTGTTGATGTTTTATAACCTGCAACAGGTACCTTAAAGACTAAACCACCATCACTAGATGGATAAAAGTAATGACTGTTTTGATAGCCGGCAACTAATTCATTTTCACTAATACTGTCAGACCTACCATTGCCATCATCGTCAGTTGGAATACTTAAATACCAATCGTTCAGCTCAATCGTATGAGTACTTTCAATTGGCTGTTCTGGCGTATTATCTACTGGTGGTTCAGGTATATTGTCTTCAGGTTCTTCGATGATTTCAGGTAATAGATCACCAAGTTCGCCACAGTGATTAACCACTATTTCAATAATGCTATTCCACTGATTAACAGAATTTCCTTGGCCAATCACTTTAACGTAACGCCCAGTTGAAGGAAGTAATTCATACTGTTCAAATGCTTTACTGGTCACTGTGGATTGACCTGAAACCAGCACTGGTTGCCAACTACTTTGATCCAGTGATGTTTCTACTTCGAAATAAGAGGTTCGTACATCAGCTTGATACCACAAAATAGCTAGATTGCTTAATGCGATGCTCTGACCTAAGTCAATAATAAGTTCTTGGGCTGCGCCTTCACTTGACCAACGAGAATCATTGTCTGTGTTACCATCGATCACGTTTTCGGGTAAATGACCATCATTTAAACCTTGGTCACTCGCCATTAGGGTTAATGTTGATGTACTAACACAGATTTCGTTCTCAACGGGGGTTTCAATTATCGGGCTTTGCTCATTATCAGATTGATCTGAGTTGTTAGGCTGTGAGCCACTCGAACCACCGCCACATCCGGTTAAAACTAACATTAACACTGGAAGAATATTAACTGCTTTCATAACATCCACTTAACTGTTGACTAAATTCAAATACAGCGTACTGACATACGTCTTGATGACAATACGCTGTATTACATTTTGTTTATTTAACTATGGTTTAATTTTCTGGAAAAACAACACAGACCAAAACAACCATTCATAGTTGACAAAACATCGATAACAACTAATTAAACCAGAAATACAGTGTAATACCAATAATTATTACCAAAAACTTACCGAGATTTACAAACTATAATATTGGTCAACCACAAATATGGTTGATATATATTCAAGTAGAAGATTGAAAATATTGATAAAAAATCAAGAAACGGTGGATAAAAAAACCTCGAACAAAAGTTCGAGGTTGATCAAAATGATCTATTTACGCTCTTAGAATTTCAAAAGAAGTAAAGCAGGTTACGCCTTTTTCATTTTATGGCCTTTAACGGCATAAAACAGAATAAATAAATAACAAGGTAACATAACTGAGTAACCCATTTGTAATGAACTGACGCCACTTAATAAGCCCCAAAACATAGGACCAAACGCACCACCAGCTATCCCCATAACTAATAGGGCTGAGCCTGTACTGGTTAATTTACCCATACCTGACAACGCTAAAGGAAATACCGCCGGCCATACAATCGCATTAGCTAAACCTAAAAAAGCAATGAATAACAAAACATCGGGTAAATGCGCGCCGCCAAATGGCACTAATAACGCATCAGCAATAATAAATGAGTTTGGATCGCCAAATAATATGCCGAATGTAAAAGCCAAACCTAAAACGGCCGATACCATCAAAGCTTTTGCTTGGCTAATAAAACGCGGTATTAAAGCAATACCTAAGATATAACCAAGCACCATACAAATCATGGTATACGACGTCATAATACTGTAGCTTTCAACACCTAACGATAAAGCAAAGGTACCAATGGTATCGCCAGCAATCACTTCAACCGCCACATAAACAAAAATAGCAATAACACCAAAAGCTAAATTAGGGTGAGATAAGGCTTCTTTAATTTCTGCTGTTGAACTGCTAGCCGACTCATCTTCATTACTCAATTCAGGTAATGGCGACTTTTTAACAGCAAAAGCTAAAATACCAATGAATAACGCCATGCCAAGATAAGGAAAAATTAAGCTGTTTGCCATCTCATCAATTTGACCTTGGCTTAGTTCTGTTCCTACCGTATCCGTAAAGTTACTTAAAATAAGTGCGGTAAACACCATAGGGGCAATAACACCGGCACCTTTATTTAAAATTCCCATAATACTAATACGAGCAGCGGCTGATTCTTCAGGCCCCAAACGTACAACATAAGGGTTAACCGCAGTTTGTAACAAGGTTTGCCCTGCTCCCATCACCAATTGTGCTAATAAAAACAAAGGGAAAAACTGTGATTTGGCGGCAGGTATAAATAACAAGCCAGCGACCATCATTACCGCCATGCCTAAAGCCATACCATTTTTATAGCCAACTTTTTTAATAACCGTTGCCGAGGGTAAAGCGGTAAAGGTCACCGCAATATAAAATGAAAAGAGAATTAACGAACCTTGAAACGGGGTTAATTTTAGTATTTGACTTAAATACGGCATCAATGAACCATTAAGCCAAGTAGCAAAACCTAGTATGAAAAAGAGCATGGCAACTATGGCCATTGGCACCACGCTGCTTTTTGTTGATGTATCAATTACCTGTGTTGTCATAGCTACTTCCTCACTCTTATCTTATTAGGTTAAATATTATTGTTATTAATCGGGTAAACTTGTTTGCCATTTATCCAAGTACTTAATACCTGTTGTTGTTCATCAAGTTCAACAAAGTCTGCTTGGCTATTAACCATAAGCATGCCCCGTAAATGGCTTTGTTTAATATAGTCAGCCGGATTTTTAGCTGCCATATTAAGGGCTTGTGCTAACGGTAAGTTAACATGATTAACGGTATTACGAACCGCTGTCGCCATATCAAGTACCGAGCCGGCAAGCTCGCCCGTAGTTGACGTTAACTTGCCATCAGCTAACTGTACCGTTCGATCAAAAAAAGCAAATTCAGTATCCTTAGTGCCTACTGGCGGCATGGCATCCGTCACTAAAAAAACCTTAGCTTGAGGTTTGGTTTTTATCGCTAATTGACAGCTGACATAATCAACATGATGACCATCAACAATTAAACCACAACTAGTTTGATCGTTTAACAATGCCGCGCCAACCACACCGGGTTCACGACCTTGTAAAGGTGACATGGCATTAAATAAATGGGTAAAACCGCTAGCGCCAATATCAATCGCTTTTTGAGTTGTCGTATAATCAGCATCGGTATGCCCTAAACAAACGTGAATACCTAAGCCAACCATTTTTTCAATATCGCTAGGTAACACATTTTCAGGTGCCAGTGTCACAATAACGGCACCTAAATCTTGGCGTGATAATACCTGCCATTCTTGTTCTGATATCGGACGAATATATTCTTCGCTGTGCGCACCTTTTTTAGCCACCGATAAATGTGGCCCCTCAAAGTGCACCCCGATAATGCCAGGTACTTTTTCTTTGATTGCATCGGCGATACTATCCGCCGCTTGTTGCATCACCTCAACCGTATCAGTGATCAAGGTTGGTAACATCGCCGTTGTACCAAATTGAGCATGAGCTTGCATTATCGACTTAATGCTGGCAACCGTAGGAGTACTATTAAATAATACGCCACCGCCGCCATTAACTTGTAGGTCAATAAATCCGGGTACAACTAAGCCTTGCAAACTTTCATCAACGTTTGTGATGTCATCATCTATTGCAATAATTTTTCCTTGTTCAATGGTTAATACCTGATCAAGTAGAAAATCTTCACCGTTAAATAATTTTTTTGCATGAATTCGTTGTACTGACATTTATAAAGTCCTTGTTACTTTTTTAAGCCCTTTTGGCTCATCAGGGTTAAAACCACGACTAACCGCAACTTTTGCCACATCTAAATAAAAGCGTTGTAAAACAACAAGTGGCGCTAAACGAGGATGAACAATAACATCATTTTGACGTAAATGAACAAGATCTGCGCCACGGTCAATTACTTCATCAATTTGCTCTTGATGAGAGGTAGCACTTTCATCATTCACGGCACAGTTTAAAATTGCTAATCCTTGTTCAACTAAGGTTACCGGCCCATGTAAAAATTCTGCACTACTAAACGCTTCGGCATGAATACTAGACACTTCTTTCAGTTTTAACGCCATTTCTTTTGCAATTGCAAAACCTAAACCACGACCTAATACCACCATATTTTTAACGTTCGCTATCGACGCTGGCGTTAATTGCGCTGGTGATGCAATCATTTCTTCCATCGCGGCAGGTAACTCAGCCAAGGCATTAATAAGTTCTTGATTTTCTGTCCAGTTAGCAACTAAATGTGCTAACGCAGATAAAGTTGCTAAATAACTTTTTGTTGCCGCTACTGAAATTTCAGCGCCGGCTTTTAATGGTAGTACTTCATCAACAATATCACCTAAAGGAGATGTTTCATCATTCACTAAAGCGACACAATAAGCACCAGCATCTTTTGCCATTTGAGCTTGGGCAATAATGTCTGGACTACGACCCGATTGTGAAATAACAATCACTAAACTGTCTTGTAATTTTAATTTTTTACCATAAACACTCGCCACTGATGGCGCTGCAGAACTGACCGGTACACCCGCTTCAATTTCAATTAAGTATTTACCAAAAACACCAGCATGATCAGATGAACCACGACCAATAATCATCACTGACTTAGGCGCTATTTCACGTAATTTAGCACCGATTTTAGCAGCTATTGACTGATTTTCTATGATCTGATTTTTAATAACACTTGGCGCTTGCGCTGCCTCTTTTTCCATGATTGTTAACATGATAAACCTTAACTCTTATGAGATTTTGCAATATTTAGCTTGTTGCTGTCTGGCGTAAATAACCGAACCTATTTCAGGTGGCGATAAAGGAGCGGATAGCTTCCCTTGCACATCAGCATCTAACCAAGGGGTAATGACTGGGGTTAAACCGCCAATCAACGAAATTCTAGGTGGATTTTTTGTTAATAATTTTCTTGCGACATTGCTGATATAACCAGCACCTTCTTGCACTATGGCACGAGCGATATCGTCACCGGCACAAGCTTCAATAAAGACATCGCGAGCAAATTCGGCAAAGAATGCGGCCGGTTTACCTGCGATCACTTCCACCATTTCCACGGCATCATTAACTTGTAAATGTTTTAATAACTTAGGCGTTAAGGATGTATCTGGAATTAATTTATCTAACGATAACAGTACTTGTTTAGCTGCTTGAAAGCCTGTCCATGCGCCACTGCCTTTATCACCGTGAGGAAAACCATGACCACCGATCATAAACACTTCATCATCAACATGTGAAAAACCGCAAGAACCCGTGCCCGTGATCATTACAGCGCCATATTCACCTTGATGCGCACCTAAACAGGCAATAAGTAAATCAGTCGCTAAATGCATTTGTTTAAAAGGATGTTGCCAGTCACTCATTTGTTTGTATAACACAGGTAAATTAACCCCTGCTAAACCAACACCAGCAACTAAATCGTTTAATGATAAATGGCCAAGGCCTGCATCAATTAATGCCAATTTTGCTGATTGTTCAATAGAATGTGTTGCTTGTTCAAAACCGTGTAACGGATTACCAGGACCAGAAACTCCTGTCCCTAAAACCTCATTTTCACTGTTAACAATAATGGCTTTACACTTAGTACCGCCACCATCAATCCCCAAGAACAGTTCGTTTTTATTGTTAACACTTGTTAGCATTTTGACCTCGTGTCAGGCTGACTCTTTTACGTGAAAAACATTCCGCTTTAGCTTGCATGTTTTCCCGTGGTTCTAATTTTAATGTAATCATATTACCATAAATGACAGCGTTGTCATTTGTTTTTTACATTATTCGCTATTTTTTTGTTTTTATCACTTAATGCCGATAAAAAATAAAGATTAAGCTACTGATTTTTATCGACATTAAACTATTATATTATTTTGATTATTTGCTTTTTATTTTAATAAACTTGTAATTTTCGACCAAAACGCTGGCCATTATGTGTTTTTGTTCGTACCCAAACCTCGCCCGATACCTTAACTGGCGCATGGTATGTTGACCACTGACCACCATTTACTTGATATTCAATGGTTAATCCCGGATAAGCAACATTAGCAAATAAATGTCCTTCAATAATTTTGGCTCCTACCGTTGGTAAACGATAATGAACTCCTGCTTGCTCTAATTTAGCAAACTCTTTCAAACCTAAAGTAGCAGCGAACAACTGCCATTGGCTATCGCGCTGAGTTTGTAAATCAGCGCTAAATCGGTTGCTATTTTGGCTATAGACAAAACCATCATAATCATAAGGAACTGCCCATTCGGCTTGATGCCAAGCGCGTTCAGCCAATGATAATAATCGAGGAAATAATTTATATTCAGCGGTATTATCCGTGCGCGTATTTTCACTCCATAACTGACCTTGAATACCAGCAAACACTCTACCCTGCTCTAATGGCTGAGATAAAATTTTACCGCTTTCATCAACTTTTAACGTGTCGTTAGCAATATAAGGTTGTTCTTCACGATCAAGCCAAAATTCAGCATGAATAGGTAAATTATCAGGCATAAATTGGAAGATTTTTTCGCTGTTAATATGGCGTGATGCCCAGTAATAACCATGCTCTTTAGGATCGGCTTCATAAGGAAAATCAAAATATAAAACATCCGGCGTTGAAACCACCACATGCCAATTGCGATTAGCAAGCTCATGCGCAGCATTATGGCCGTCCCACATCAACAGGCTCCACGCGTTTGCTTGTACCACGGCAGGCATTTTATCGCGACGAGTATGTGACAACCCATCACTCCATGCTGCCGTTTCAATATCCATTGAAGCTAATAAATTAGCAACCCGTTCTACAAAGTAGCCACCTAATTGACCAACATCTGTGATCCCATGATCATTTTTATTTAAAAATTTGTGACAAGCCGGTGACGATACCCAAGCCCCTGCGGTTTCATCAGCGCCAATATGATAACGAGTCAGCGGTTGCCCTGCTTGTTGGTGAATAGATTTAACTTGTTGCATAACTTCAGCAACAAAAGCATATGACGACTCTAAACACACGTTAATGGTATTGTCGTTATAATATTGCACCGATGAATATACGGTTGTGTCTTGTGGATCATGCAGTAAGAATTGCTCGGCTTTATCTTTTTCTTCTTTAAGCATGTATTTATTATATCTCGCCGTCATTGCTTTCACTGCCGCACGTGAATGACCAGGCATATCTAACGACGGGATAACTTGAATATGGCGAGCACTGGCTGCTTGTAAAATCTCTTGGTAATCAGCTACCGAATAATAACCATTGACAGCACTGGTTGGATCAAGCCCTGCACCTAGCTGAGGCATTAAACAATGTTGCTCGGTTACATCAAAACAACGCTTACTACTTATTTCAGTTAATTCAGGTAATGACGGAATTTCTAAACGCCAGCCTTCATCATCACCTAAATGCAAATGCAGTTTGTTTAATTTATAAGCCGACATTTGCTCTAATAATTTTAAAATAAATGCCTTATCACGAAAGTTTCGCGCAACATCAACTAACAAACCCCGAAACTCGTAATGAGGTTGATCAGTGATCTCAACAACAGGTAAACGCTGGCTACCTAATTGATACAAACTGGCAATACTTTGTAAGCCATAAAAAGCACCAGAGGCATCATTTGCTATAATGTAAATTTGTTGGGGTTGGATACTTAATTGATAAGACCCTAAGGCTTTAGTGCTTGTGCTGGCTTGTTCATCAACCTGAATAGTTAATGATAATTTGCTCTCACTATTTTGCTTGATGCCCAATTCTGCAAGTCTTGTTAATGCAGCGCCAACGGCAACGGGTTCAACGCCTTGATAAGTCACCTTCAAACCATTGGAAATATCAAGTGTCGCACCTGTTTTGCTAAACTCAGCGCTAGTTGGGGTCGGTATTATTTGTTGTGAAACTTTATTGAAACCTGCGTCTTGCTCAAACATACTAAAATCATGAGCTTGGTTACGCTCATACAAACGCTCTGCTGTTAACCACTCGGTTTTATCATTTGCCGTACGTTTAAACTGTTTTTCTTCGTCTATATAGGTAACAACATACGGTAAAATTTCTAAGCCCGTTTCTGGATCTATTACAACCTTGGTACTTTCTATTACTCGTGCTTCAATCGCTGTATCAATAACCGCCTTATCTTGCTTACCGGTGATAATATAATTAGGTAAAGCATCCGTTTCTGATAATGACCAAAAGTTAGCATAAAAAGTAATAACTTTAGTTTCGCCAGCGTTAAAGCCGGAAAATTTATCGGTTAAATTAATTTGATGTAAATCACCGTTTAAATGGGTAATAGTAAATTCATCGCTAATTGATTTTTGAATGGGGGTAATTTGGCTAAAATAAATCTGCCAATCATTCGCTTTTATCGCTTTATTAGCGGTTAATACTAAATCCACTCGAAAACAGTTACCATTTTCAATATTCGGATCACATTCAGCTGATGGACGATTATCTATTTGTTGATATTTAACCTGTAAACTCTGTGCGATGTTATCAATATCTTGTTGCTTAGCCGCGGTTAAAACTTGTTGTTCACTCAATGTTTCAGCTTGATTGTATACGGTTTCATTTTCTGGGCTGCATGCACTGACCAAGCTCATTGATGTTAACATAACCGTGCCAACCATAGCTTTACGCATCAAAGCGCTGAATGATAATACTTTAATGGGAATTTGATCGGATATTTGCCCGATAGAATTGCGCATATTTAACGACGATAATTTTACTGACATAATAAATCTCATAAATAAAGTTAACTTAACTGGCTATTTAGCCACTTTTTAATATTGATAATGTGCTCTGGTGATAACGGCGCTAAAATGCCTTTTATCTGCTTAGGAATATGTTGTTGGCTTTGCTCACTATGGTCAAAAACATAATGATTAAAAAAGGCCTGCCATGCTTTTTTTTGTGGTGTAGGTAAATCTCGAATAGTTAATATGGCTAATAACATAGCATCCATGGGCACAGGTTTATTGCTGGTAGCAATAGAGCCACCCGCCCAATAATTTATGAGCATGTTAATGTCACTTAACGCTTGCACATGATGCCACCATAAACGTGGAATATATAAAGCATCGCCTGGTTCAAGCTCAGCAACAAGCGCATAGTTTAATGCTTGTTTAAAGCGTGGGAACTTATCGAAATCAGGCGCAGATAAATCCACCATACTCACTGGTGCCCCTGCAGGAGTAAACTGTAATGGCCCAACATATAAGTTAGCAATTTGCTCTGGCGGAAATAAGGTCACACGCCGACGACCTGCGACAACACAAGCAATATTGTCGGCGTCATCATAATGCGCAACCACGGTTGATTTATTACCTAACCAAAAACGTGGTTCAGTTGTTTCTTTGCCAAATAACGCCATGTCATGCTGGCTATGTAATGTTGGAAAATAATCTTTTAAGGGCGCGCTTTGAATAGCCACTGCGCCTTGAGTTAAGCTATCAGGGGCTTGATTAATCGCTTGAGCATAATTATTTAAACAGTTAATAAATGTTTGATAGCTCGTTACCTTGCGTTCAAAATTAAAACCGTTAAATGCTTGGTTATAAAAAAACTGTGTTTTTTCTCCGGCCTTAATTTCAGCTAAACGAACATCACCACCAACATAATGCTCAGTTAAAAAATCCAGCAGTGTCGAATGAGTTGACGTATTTTGTTTGCTTGGCTCACTCTTTTGCTCTTGCTCTGGCCTACTTTTTTCAACTAACGGCCAGTGTTTTACTAAACCTTTTAAAAGTGCAGGCTCAGCTAAAGATGCGATTTCTTGTTGAAAAAGTTCGGTGGTCACATTATGCCAAGTGGCAACTTGCTTTAATGCTCTGATAAATCACCTCCGAAAATATTTGTCATTCTTTGTTATCGATTAAAGAACAAATGATGACACTAAAATAATGATTAAAAATACTTATCAATATTGCGATTAACTTAGCAAAAAATACCTTTAATCATTATCTCTAAGTTCAATATAGTCACTGAAAATAGAGATAAAAAAGCCGAGCAAAGCTCGGCTTCAAAATACGCGTTAATTAGAAGTTAACACGAACACCAGCAACAAATCGGCGACCATTTTGGTAAATAGACATAATGCGTTCTTTGTTAGTGTTGTATTCAACAATTTCTTCATCAGCAAGGTTTACAGCTTCTAACGTAAATGTAACATTTTCATTTAAGTTATAAGAAGCACTAGCATCCCATTGACCAAACTCATCATTAAATAACTCATCACCATTAAAGTGTAATCCTTTGTACCATTCACTACGGTAGTTATACATTACACGCGCTTGGAAATCGTCATTTTCATAATAAGCGGTTAAGTTCAGCATATCTTGCGAAGTACCTTCTACTAAACCTGTACCTGGCATACTTATATCACGCGCTTCTTTAGCACTTGAATCCGTATAAGTATAGTTAGCTGAGAAACCGTAACCACCTAGATCATGTTGGATACCAATTTCGATACCATCAATAGTACCACCTAAGCCATTACCTGGTTGAGCAAAGTTAACAGGTACCCAAATTTCATTATCTTCATCATAGCGATCTTCAGTAACCGTTGTTGTTGTTCTTAATGAATCAAGTTCTTTGGTAAAGTAGGCAACCGATAACATAGAGGCATCGTCGTAATACCATTCCCATGAAATATCAAACTGATTAGCAATAGTAGGTGCTAAGTTTGGATTTCCTCGAGTACCAGAGCCTTGACCACCGGTTAATGAACCAAATGTTTCAGATGAAGAAATATCTGCCCAGTTTTGACGCGCCATAACTCTTGCAGCACCAACCCGTAAAACTTGGTCACTAGCTAAATCAAAGGCAATGTTAAAGCTTGGTAAAAATTCTGAATAATCATTATCTTGGCTTACCCAGTTCAAAGTTTCTGGTGTTAACCAGTCACCATTAATGGTATTTAAACCCCAAGTTTCGCCTGAATATTCATAACCAAATGAAGTTTGATCTGTAGAAACATAACGTAAACCTAAGTTACCTCTATAACCATCACCTTCAAAGTCACCTTGGACATATAAGGCTAAAATATCTTCTTCCACTGCCCAAATTTCAGGTAAATTGTCGTGAATAGCATAACCGGCATTGACACCATTTAATGAACCAAAGGCAATTTCTTCCATTAATGGGCGATTGTGCGATACTTGGTCAGTAATATTGCCTGTTGCTGCTACATCAACATTTGCATCACCTAAAGCATCTAAACCACAATCAGCTAAGGTTGGACAGGTATCAAAAATATGATCTAAATAATTATCTGAATTTGCGCCACCATCTGCAAACGGTGCGTGCCAACTATATGCATGACGACCTTGTGTACGCTCTGCTTGACGATATTTAAAACCGGTTTTAAGCGCAGTAAACGGGCCAAAATCTAAAGCAATATTTAAATCCGTTTGTACAAAGGTTTCTTCATCTGTAGTTGGTTTAGCTCCACCCCAAATCCAACCTGCAGCAAAGTTGCTACCATCAGATGGATCAACACCTAAGTTTACATCTGGTGTACCGGTTAGGTCATAATCATAACCTGCACCAACAGCAACATATTCCCATGAAGTTTCACGATAAGTACCACCACTTGCTTCAGTCGTACCTATTTCGAAGTTAAGGTCGTAATCATCGCCTTCATAATCTACATCTAAATGAATTTGCTCAGTTTTTGTACTTGAAACACGGTTAATATAATTATAAGCAAAGTTACCACCGGCACTCGATGCTAAGACAGCGCCGTTAACAACCTTAGTCGCGTTAGCAATCACTTCATCACGATCTGATACGCCAGCAAAATTAATTAAGTTAGCATTTTGGTTATCTACGTCCATTTCAGAGCTTAAAACATTCAACGTCATTAATAAGCTATCAGTTGGTGCATATTGCATTGTCGCAAACAAGGTTTGACGCTCACGGCTTTGAATAAATTTCGGTACACCTATATTACGAGGAACACTATACTCATCATCGTCACTTTCGATCCAACCTAATACTTCAAAACCTTGGCGCTCTACATTACGCTCTTGATCAACCGCTGAGACCATGATACCAAAGGTTTCATCTTCATTTTTCCAAGAGTACATGCCAGCTAATTGAGGATCTGTTTCACCAGAAGTTTCAGAATATTGACCTTCTAATGAAAGGCTGACGGTATTGGTATCCATATCTAGTGGACGACGAGTACGTAGTACGACACTACCACCGATTGAACCTTCATCACTGCTTGCCATTGGTGATTTATTCACTTCTAAACCTTTAACAATAACTGACGGCAACATGGTGTAGTTAAAACTACGGTTTGCTTCATCAAGAATAAACCAGTCAGCTGTACCCACTGATTGACCATTTAATAAGGTACGGTTGTATTTAGGACCTGCGCCACGAATACTGATTTTTTCACCTTCACCAAATTCACGACTAACTGCAACACCGGTGATACGAGATAAAGTTTCAGCAACGTTTTTATCTGGGAATTTACCGATATCTTCAGAGGTAATAACGTCTGATACATTAGCTGCAAAACGTTTTGCATTAATGTTCTCTCTTAATGAGCCACGCAAACCTTTTACTTCAATGATTTCAACTTGCTCAGTTGCACCACTCGTTTCTTCAGCCATAGCGATAGCCGAAGAACCACCTGATAAGATAACTGCAATTGAACTTGCGAGTATGCCTTTTTTAAATAGTGTAGATGACATTGCTTTTTCCCTTATACCGTTTTTATAAATATGATTTAAAAGTTGAACCAGTTATGACAACGCTGTCTTTTCTTTATGACAACGCTGTCAAAACACTAAGTAAACCTTACTACTAAATTATTACTGTGGCTAGAACTAATTACTGTTTTTTTCATAAATTATAGACAAGTGAATGTTTTTATTAAAAATTTAGTTGGTAATATTTTTTAACTGTAGACGGTTTTCTAACAATTTCCGAATAAATAACCAACATTTTTTACTTAAATTTTGAACTTTTTCACGATAAAAAAAGGGTGTTTAACAACTTAAAATGGCAAAAATAATGGTTAACAAAACAATCGTTGTTGTATTATCCGCAGATAACTATTGCTGTCAGTTGATTAAAGCAATAACCTATACTGATATTTTTTTTATTTAGCATTAAAAACAGGTAGTTTGATTTAATGAAAGCGACAATCAATGACGTTGCAAAACATGCTGGCGTTTCAATAAAAACCGTTTCGCGGGTAATGAATAACGAAAGTGCTGTGCGCCAAAATACCCGAGAAAAAGTAATGGCTTCAGTTGCAGAGTTAAATTATCGCCCTAATTTAGCCGCTAGAAATTTAGCCGGTACTAAATCTTACAGTATTGCTTATGTCTACGATAACCCGAATGCTTATTATGTGATTGATATGCAAAATGGCATTTTAAATGCCTGTAAAAAACAAGGTTTTGAGCTATTAATTCATCCTTGTAATGCTAAAGAAAGTAGCACCATTGAAGAAATCACTAACATGGTAAAACATTCACGTATTGCTGGCTTAGTATTAACACCTCCATTTTCTGAAATGCCTGAATTTGTTGCACAATTAACCGCTTTAGAAGTTAAAGTTGTTCGTATTATGTCGGGTGATAAAGCACCGGATCAATTAACCCCCTGTATCATGATCAATGATAATGCAGCGTCAAAAGTTATTACCCAACATTTAATCGATAATGGCCATCAGCGTATAGGTTTTATTGCCGGTGGTGCTGAGCATAACTCAACCGTAGAACGTTTAGAGGGCTATAAACAAGCATTAAGTGATAATAACATCAGCCTAGATGATGACATTATTATCCATGCTGAATACTCGTTTGAGTCAGGCGTGGAAGGGGCAAAAGCCTTGATGGCTAAAAAAAACAAACCAACCGCGATATTTTCTTGTAACGATGAAATTGCCGCCGGAGCTTTATTTGCAGCTCGATTAATGAATATTGAAATTCCACAACAATTATCGATATCTGGTTTCGAAAACAGCCCATTCTCAAGACAAACATGGCCAAAGTTAACTACGGCTAACCAACCCAATATGAAAATAGCAGAAGAAGCGGCAAACTTATTAATTGCTCAGATCAGAAATAATGATGATAGAGAAATTTGTAAGCAATATACGCCTGAATTAGTGGTTCGAGATTCAACCAATACGTTAGCGGTAGGATAAGCTTAAGCGAGTAATACCAATTTCATTAAGTTATTGCCCACTTGTGCGGGTTGAAATATTCCATGGCTGCGTTGCTTTCAATCCCAATAGCCGGCTATTGCTCAATCAAGCGCCTTGCCATGATTTATTTTTCCTACGCACAACAAGATCAGAAACTTAATGGAACTGATATAATACTTTTTTTTTAATCTAGCTTTATCTAAAACTATTACGCTTTTTTCAAATACCCCGCCACTAAGACGATACGCGTACCATTAACTTTACCCTCAATATGCTCAGGATTATCCGTTAAGGTAATACCTCTTACTATAGTGCCTTGCTTGGCAATAAAGTTAGCGCCTTTTACTTTTAAATCTTTGATCAAAGTAACATTATCGCCATTTTGTAACTCAGCGCCATTGCTGTCACGGGTTGGTCCATTGCTTTGCTCTGCGGCAATCCCCTGCTCAGCCCAAGTTTTAACGTCATCTTCTAAATAGATCATATCAAGCGCATCTTGCGCCCAAGTTTCGGTAGATAACTTATGTAATAAACGATAAGACATCACTTGCACAGCCGGTTCTTGACTCCACATGCTGTCATTTAAACAGCGCCAATGATTTACCTCTAAAGGTGTTTCACCATTAATTTGGCTTAAACAATGACCACAAAGGTAAATACTTTGTTGTGCACTTAAATCACTGCTCGGCGGTACCGGATAAACGGCAAGTTCGGTTGTTGAGGCGCATAATTCGCAGCTACTATTACTACGTTGTTTTAAAGCTTGTTCGACAGGCATAAATTAAAGTTCCTGAAATATTTTGCCGCTATTATGCCTGTAATTAATGATGATAAAAAGTCACATAATTAAATCCTCGAAACACTGTTTTAGTGGTTGAATTACTTTCATTGTTCAAAAGCTTCCCTAGCATCTTGTGGGTTAACTTAGCAAAATGAAAATATTGTTTATAAAAAGTCACTTGAAGATAATTAAACACCTGTACAAACAAGGTGTTAGCTTCAAAAATTAAATAATTAAAACCATGGTAAAAACATTTTTAATAGTGTTATTCTATTAAGATAATAATAAAAACAATTAGAGAAGATAATGACTTATCATCACAATAATTATGATGAGGCAATGCAGCAAGCTGAGTTAACCTGGCTTAAAAATAGACGAGAGCAAGCGCTTTTACCCAAGATTAACAAAGATAATATTAATGGCTTAGCACTTTCTGGCGGTGGTATTCGCTCTGCGGTATTTAATCTAGGGGTCTTACAAGCCTTAGAAAATCATCAGAAACTTAAACAAGTCGATGTGCTATCATCCGTTTCAGGCGGTGGTTACATTGCAAGTGCGCTGACTTGGTTTAGCGCAAAAATTCCACAGCAATTCCCTTTTGGCAGCCGGCGTGAAGACCATGATAAACTTGGCGGTTCGGTGATCAATTGGCTACGTGCTCACAGTAGTTTTTTAACTCCTGGCAATGGCATTAACAAAATGTCGTTATTTACCGCGATATTTACTGGCAGTTTAATTAACTTACTTATTCTATTACCAATTTCTATTTTAATTATTTATTTCGCCAATTTACCTATTCCCGCGTTAAGTCAGCTAATGAATACTGACAAAGTCGTTAGGTTTTTTGATGTTTTACGGGTTAGTTCATCGGCATTAATGCTCATGAGTATCGCCTTTATTTTATTAACCGCGTTAAGTACCGGTGTTAATGGTTTAAAGAATAAAAGTACTGAAAATTGCCGGCGTTGTGTTACCCACCTTTTTTCTTGGGGCATATTGTTGTTTATGCTCTCACTCATTCCTATTATTCATCGTTATTTCGAACAATTAACCGAATGGGTGGTGCATGCCAGCTTTAGTGTTTCATTATTTGGTATCTTGTTAACTTGGTTATCAAGCTCACAAATTACCAGTAAAAAAAATTCACTACTAAAAAGTTTGATCATCAATTTAGGTTTGTTATTAGCTTGTCTCGGTTTTTTCATTATGACTTTTCATTATGCAAATCAGTGGCAACATAGCCATGGCGAAAATTTCACCTATGTTTTTATTGGCTTGATCAGCCTTTCATTTATCTTGGCGCTCACCTGTAATATTAACTTAATTTCAATGCACGGCTATTATCGTAATCGCTTACGTGATGCTTTTATGCCTTACCAAGTACCTAACACACACGATTGTAGTCAATATAAAATCGCCACTTGGCAAGATTCACAAGCCTGTTATTTAACAAGCTTACCCAACAACCAAGCACCATTACATATTATCAATTGCAATGTTGAATTAACCGGCTCAAAGCAGCCTAAATACCGTAATCGCGCCGGTGATTGTTTTAGTTTTACACCGCTCTTTACCGGCTCTAACGCAACCGGTTATATTGCCACTAAAAATTATCAAAATGGCGAGATGGACTTAGCCACCGCTTGTGCTATTTCCGGTGCTGCCGTTGCTACTAATACCTCACAAACACGTTCAAAAACATTAAACTTTCTCTTAGGATTATTAAATTTACGCTTAGGTTGTTGGTTACCAAATCCTGACAAAATACAAACGTCAAAATGGCACTTAAAACCATTGTGGTATCTTTACATGTTCCGCGATATGTTTGGTGCAGGGCTAAATGAAAAACAAAAGTATATCCACCTTTCTGATGGTGGCCACTTTGAAAACTTAGCTGTTTACGAATTAGTAAGACGCCGTTGTGCTACCATTATTGCCTCAGATGCCGGTGCCGATCCTTTATTTCAGTTTAAAGACTTAGCTAAATTAACCGAAATGATCCGCGTTGATTTTGGCGCTAAATTAACCATAGACTCCAGTCCATTACTGCCCAATGAACAAGGCATATCAGCTGCCGCTTATGTCATCGGTGACATCACCTATCACTGTGGCAAAAAAGCACAATTTATCTATATCAAAGCAACTTTACAAAGTGAATTAAGTGCTGATGTTTTAGGTTATAAAAACCAAAATCCGACATTCCCAGATCAGAGCACAATAGATCAATTTTTTGATGAATTGCAATTTGAAGCTTATCGCGAATTAGGCTTTCAAATCACCCATCGATTATTAAAACAACAACCGCAGCTTTTAGCGCAATAACATATTCAATAAACAATAACAAAAAGACAAGGAAGAAAAAATGACCAGTTTTTTATGTTCAGAATTTGAAATGGTTTCAGATCAACTCTCTTACCCTGAAGGTCCCGTTTATCTGGCTGATGGTAGTATATTATTAGTTGATATTAAAGAAGAAACCTTAACTAAAATTTCAGCCAGTGGTAAAAAATCTATCATTGCCAACATTCCAGGTGGGCCTAATGGATTAGCGATTGGCCCTGATGGTAATGCCTATATTTGTAATTGTGGTGGTTTTCAATGGCTGCCCGTTCCCATAGCCAGTACCAAACAAACCTTGTTTATTGGGGGGGATGAACCCGCTAATTATCAAGGCGGCTCAATTGTCAAAGTCAACTTAACAACGCAGAGTGTTGAAACTTTATACACTCAAGCAGAGCTTGGCCGCCATTTAAATTTTGAGACCTTTCAATGGCAAACATCAACATTACCAGCGCCAGCCAAATTAAAAGGACCTGACGATTTGGTATTTGATGAAACTGGCGGATTATGGTTTACCGATTGGGGCAAAAGCAAAGGTGATAAACGTGACATTACCGGAATTTATTATGCTAAAGCCGATGGTAGTGAAATTACTCAAATGGTTTACCCACTTAACGCCCCTAATGGTATTGCACTTTCCCCTAAAGGAGACCGTTTATATACGGTAGAAACATATACCGGCAATATTTTATATTGGCAGTTGTCAGCACCCGGCGTGATTGAAGTTAATCCAAAAACACTTGATGGTACTTATTGTTTACATGGTTTTGCCGGCCAAGCCATTTATGATTCTATGGCGGTTGATGTTGAAGGCAATTTATATATTGCCACTATGTTGCCTGAAGGTAACAACCCAATGAGTAACGGTGGTATTAGTGTCGTTTCGCCAAGCGGTGAATTGTTAGAATACATTGAAATAAAACGTCCTGATGGCAAGTTCGCGCCACTTCCTTCGAATATTTGTTTTGGTGGTAAAGATAATAAAACCGCTTTTATCACCTTAGGTGCTAGTGGTGCCTTAGTAAAAGCACAAATGAAAGTTGCCGGTTTACCGCTGGCCTTTAATGCTTAAGCCAAACCATAACGTTAAAAATAATAATTTATGCCTTTGATTCAAACCTTAGATGATACCTTGGATTCGTCCATGAATTCATCATGTTGAGAAAAGGCATAAAAACAACTGAGCTTACCAATGGATCATAATAATGATTAGCTTTTTCAAAAAAATAATAACAAAACTACAACAACTTTTTCGCTTAAAAACATATACAAAAATTCTATGTAACGTTTATCAAATGCTGAAAAACTTAACTTTAGTCAAATTTCTTAAAGTCGTTTTATTCACTTTAATTGGCGGCTTTACTTTATTAAGTTTAATGCTGTTTTTAATTATTCATTACCCTGATACACAAATTCCCGAATATGAAAAAATTGACCAAACGATGTATTTAGACCAAGGCTGGGGGCTTTCGGCAAAAGCAAAACAACGCCAACTGTATTATTACACCCCTCAAGGTACAAATTTAAAAGGTTTAGAATATGAATGGTTTGTCAATTTAGAGCGTGCTTGGGGACAAGAAAAATTTGCTGATCATGATCATATGCAAGCTTATGGTTTTATTGTTGACGACCAGCCTAGCCCCCATAATCCTGATCGCCTGCCCGTTGGTTTTACCCAACATTTTGATCCCGCTCAAAACGTTAATTATTTAGATATTACCTGTGCCGCTTGTCATAACGGACAATTAAATATCACCAAAAACGGCAAACGCTATGGCGTTCGTATTGATGGCGGCCAAGCCATGCATGCTTTTACTACCATGAAAGTTGGGCACTTTGTCCCTAGTATGTTAGCCGCTATGGCCAGTACTTATATAAATCCGTTTAAATTTCATCGTTTTGCTGAAAATGTCTTAGGACAAAACCCGAGTAAAAAAGCAAAGTCAGCGTTAAAACGGCGTTTTGGTAAAGTCTTATGGAATTTTGTTAAACAAGGTTATAACGACACCAGTAAACACTTATACCCAGTAGAAGAAGGTTTTGGCCGTACTGACGCTCTTGCTCGTATTGGTAATACCGTATTTGGCGACAATTTAAGTGATGAAAACTATCACCTTGCCACAGGGCCGGTAAGTTACCCACCAGTGTGGAATATTTGGAAGTTTGATTGGGTACAATATGGTGCTTCCGTTAAACAGCCAATGGCTCGTAATATGGGGGAAGCTTTAGGGGTTGGCGCACATATTAACTTTATGGATCCCTATGGCGCGCCATTAAAACCAGAGCAACGTTTTAGCAGCGGTGTCTTGGTTAATAATATTCATGATATTGAAAACACCTTACAAACCTTAACACCACCACCATGGCCTGAAGAGTTATTTGGTAAAATCGACCATGAAAAAGCGAAAAAAGGTGAAGTATTATTTAAACAACATTGCCAAGGCTGCCATGGCCCATTTCCTGCCAATGACGCAATTAAAGCCATTGATATGCCACTTAAAACCGATGAGCAACCGGTTTGGGTAGTAAAAACCTTACCGATTGAAGAAATAGGCACCGACCCTAACACCGCTTATAACTTTGTTAATAACCGTTTTAATCTTGAAAAAACCGGTTTAACTGATCAAGACATTATCAATACCGTACGCCCTATTCATGTTAAACAATTAAAACGTGTGGTTGAGGTAAGTTTGGCGGCACCTGAATTAGTTGAATTTTTATCTCAAGCACAGCCTAATGCCGCTGACTTAAACTTTAACACTGATTGGGTAATTAAAAATTCTGCGATCATGGCTGAACTAAATCAACAATTTAGTGCATGGCAATATAGTTATAACAACATTAGCTACTTAGCCGAAAAAATTACTCAATTAGGTGATGAAGCTATTCAAACGGATATTAAAACAGCGATCATTAAAACCCAACTTGAACGCTTAGATAGTGTTTTAGAAAGCTTAGAAGTTACCAATTTAACAGTTGGCGAGGCACTTAATTTGGTCGGAATTATCATTCGTGAAAAATACTACCAAGCGCAAAATTACAGCCAAGCACAACGTGATTGCTTTGATGGTTTTGCCGCCCTAGATTTACCACAACAACCACTCGCATATAAAGCTAGGCCTTTAGCCGGAATGTGGGCAACACCACCATTTTTACATAACGGCTCAGTACCCAATATTTATCAATTGTTATCACCGGTAAGTGAGCGTGATAGCAAATTTTTTGTTGGCCGCCGCGAATTTGACCCAACAGTATTGGGCTATAGCACAACCCCAATGTCTAAAGCAGGATTCTGGTTTGACACCTCTATTTCAGGCAATACCAATGTTGGGCATGAGTTTAGAGCCGGTTACGTGAAATACAAACCGGGTAATCCACCACAATACGGCGTTATTGGTCCGGAGTTAACACCCGAGCAAAGATGGCAATTAATTGAGTATTTAAAAATACATCAAGACAATCCACCAAGTTCGCCAACCGCACAGCCTAGTTGTCAAAGCTTGTAACCTTAACGAATAACAAGAAATAAATTTTAAGAGAAACTCATGCAAAAAAAATTAATCGCCTTATCCATCACAGCCGTTATTGCCGCAGGCTTAACTTACGCATTTAGCGATAGCTCAAATGGCAAATTAAATAACGGTATTTACGAGCCACCGGAAGAAAAAACCTATATCGCCAATATCATTTCATCAGCGGTCGACATGGTTAACAACGCCCATAAGGATGCTAAACAAAGTGCCACCGGCAAAACGCCATATCACCGAGATGTACATGCCAAAGCTCACGGCTGTTTAAAAGCTACCTTTAGTGTACCTGAGCTTGAGCAAGCTAATTTACGTTATGGTATTTTTAAACAAGCGGGTGATTATCAAGCTTGGATACGTTATTCAAGTGGTGATACCCGACCACAAGCCGACTCCGTAAAAGATGCACGCGGTATGGCAATTAAGGTTATGGGTGCGCCAGGTAAAAAATTATTAAAAGACCAAGAAGACGCTGGCACGCAAGATTTTGTTATGATCAATAACGATGTCTTTTTTATTCCAACCGTTAAAGAATATATGGAATTTATGCAATACCAAGCACAAGGTAGCAAGTTTGGTTATTTTTTTAATAACTTTAACTGGAATATATTTACTTGGCACTTCCGTCAGCTATATCTTGGCGCTTCAACATTAAAAAATCCGCCAAATAGTTTACTTCAAGAGCAATACCACAGTTTATCTGCTTACCGATTGGGGCCAAACCAATTTATGAAATACAGTGCTAAAGCTTGTGACAGTAATAAAGCAATGCCTGTAGACGAAGATAAGCCAAATTTTTTACGCACCGAGTTAATTGATAATTTAAAAACCAACAGTGCTTGTTTTGATTTTATGGTGCAACTGCAAAATCCGATGAAAAACATGCCTGTGGAAGACACCACCATAAAATGGTCTGAAGATGACTCTCCTTTTATTACCGTTGCAAGAATCAATATAGAGCCACAAGCTTTTAGTAGCCCAGAGCAAAATGCCTTTTGTGAAAATTTATCATTTACGCCATGGCATGCGACTAAAGATATAGAACCCGTGGGTGGTATTAACCGTTTAAGAAAAGCTGTTTACGACGGCATTTCCCGCTATCGTCACGGTAAAAATGGTATTAAAAAAGAGGAACCACAAGGTTGGTGTTTACAATTAAATGGCGAGGCTTGTCCTGATAACATTTAGCGGTAAGCGGTAAGCTTTAAGCGAGAAGCAGGAAGCGGGAAGCGGTAAGCGGTAAGCAGTAAGCGGTAAGCGAGAAGCGGTAAGCGAGAAGCGAGAAGCGAGAAGCGAGAAGCGAGAAGCGGTAAGCGATAAGCCGTAAGCGATAAGCCGTAAGCTTTAAGCGAGAAGCGAGAAGCAAAATGGGCTCAGTTTTTATCTATCTTTGTATCAATAAATTGATAACTATAACTCGATACGATTACGACCATTTTGCTTAGCGCGATATAACGCTTGATCAGCACAATTTACTAATTCAGTTAACGAACTAAAGCCATGCTCATTATCTGCAATACCAAGACTAATCGTACAATTAATAGTTTGTAGCGTATTAACTTCTATTGATAATAATTCAACAGCATTACGTAAACTTTCCGCTAATTCTTTCGCTGAATTTTTATCGGTATCGGGTAATAAAATAACAAATTCCTCACCACCATAACGCGCAAGAACATCACTGCTTCTTAACTGCATTTTTAATAAATTAGCGACTTGTTTTAAGGTGTTGTCACCGACTAAATGGCCGTATTGGTCATTAATTTTTTTAAAAAAATCAATATCTAATAAAATAACGCTAAAGTCTTTTTGATAGCGCTTAGCATAAGCAAACATTTCATCGCCTACGGTCATAAAGGTTCGACGATTATTAATACCCGTTAATGGGTCTATCGTTGCCATTTCACGTAAGTCTTGCTCATGGCGTGACATCGCTTTGCTAAAAATTGACATCACAAAATAAATTTCACTCATGATGATGATAATGGTGGAAGCAAAAATCAATTTTTCAGCTTGTTCAGAAAGTACGACTAATGGCTGGGGTGGATAATTATGACAAATAAAAAATAAAGCTAAGCCCAAGACCATAATCAAGGCTTTAGCAAAGGTTTCATCTTCATCAAGTAATAAAAAAACGCCACTAGGTAACAATAAATAATAAAAATGAAAACCACTATTAGCGGTAAAAATTTGCGTAGTTAATATAAACACATGCAACATTAAAATAGAAAAAAACCACAGCTTAGCAATTCGATAATAGTGGTATTTAGATAATAAAATACCTGCGCCGTAAGCAGCAACAAAGGTTAAGTTAATTGCTGCAATAAAAGGCTCGGATAAATTGAGCCAAAAATATAAGGTATAAAACAGCGCAACCGCGCAGGTAAAATAACTGACAACATTAGTTAGGTTAATTTTTGACACTTGCTGCGAATTAGCTAAATTAGCTCGTTGCATAATAGATTCCATAACAATATTCTTCTTATTATAAGTAACATATTCCGTATATAGCCTTGCCAATATTAACAGGTCAACCAGCGTTAAGCTATGATGCTAAAGCAATTCCATATTTATTGCACAATTAAGCGCACAGGTATCATTTAACTAAATCAATAATATAAAACTTTTTTGACACCTTCATAAAATTATCTTGCTGAAAAGGCTGACAAATAAACTGCCCCGCCACGCCAACCAATAACGAATTTTGCATAAGAAAAAGCTGCCGTTTACGTAACCAAGGTGCAATATTAAGCTCTTGTAATACTTTTTTTAATGATCTGCTTTTATCACGAAAATCCGGTAAGCATTTGGGGTTATCATGACTAAAAGTTAAAGTTAGCGGTAAGTTTTCATCTAAAAATAGATATTGTTGCATTGACTTTACAAGAGTTGAATTAGCCAAGGCTGAACTAACGGGAGTGGCATTAATCATCTCGCCTTTTGTGATGCTAAATTCACCAAGCTGATCCGGTAATGAAATGGAAATTGTTTTACCCTCAGAAAGCTCATTTAAATCAACAGTACGTTGCCACTGACTTAAATCGCTATATTCTGGTGTAATATATAAAGAATCTTGATATCGCCTTAACCAATAGTTACCGATTTTTATTGCCGGCGTTTTATCACAAGCTGCTTTTAATTGCTGCGCTAGCTCGACAAGCTGTTGACGACTAGGCATTAAACCGTGATTTTGTTTTAAAAAGTAACGAATGAGTAAATTAAATCGAGCCGGTGAAAGTGTTAATAATGCACTGACCGAGAGGCTATTATCACTATTACAGCACTGTTGATAATCCTGCTCGGTAACTTCTAAGATCAAGTTTTCAGCATCACGGCAATGTTCAGCACTGCGGGCAATGGTTTGTTTGATCGCCGGCCAGCGCTCAGTTAATAACGGCAGAATGTCATTACGTAAAAAGTTACGATCAAAGCGATTATCGTGATTTGACTCGTCTTCGATCCAAGTTAATTGGTGAGCATCAGCATATGCTTCAATCGTTTGACGGGGAATAGCTAATAAAGGCCGTACCAGTTGTCGCTGATAAAAAGCTTGCTGCCCCTTCATCGCTGCTAAGCCCGTTAAACCTGAACCTCGCTTTAGCGCTAATAAAAAAGTTTCAGCTTGATCATCGTTATGATGGCCGGTTGCGATAACATCATTAACCTCAGTCATCTCAACCAAGGCTTGATAACGAGCATCTCGTGCTAAGGCTTCGAGGCTCTCACCACTATCCTGCATTAATTGCACTTTTTTGCTAAGGAAGCCGCTTTGATAATGCTGACTTTGTTGCTCTGCAAATGCTAGCCAGCGATCAGCATTGTCACTTAAGCCGTGGTGAATATGACAAACCATGAGGGGATTGGTTAATTTACCTTGAGTGAGCAACTGAGCAGCTGCATGTAACAGTACTTGCGAATCAACACCACCACTATACGCTAAATAAATAGGCTTATTAGGAAACTGGCTGAAACAGTCAAAAATATGTTGCTCAATCATCGACATCATCTAAAAATTAAACCTATCAATCGCTAAAAAAATAACTGATACCAACGCCATTAAGTTTGTAAGCTTGTTGTGCGTAGGAAAAATAAATCATAGCAAGGCGCTTGATTGAGCAATAGCTGGCTATTGGGATTGTAAGCAACACAGCCATGGAATATTTTAACCCGCACAAGAGGGCAATAATTTAATGAAATTGGTATCACTATAAATGAATAGTTAAAATAACCTGTTATAACAAAAACAGCCAGCATAATGCTGGCTGTTTAAAATTTTTTACAACTTTATATGGTGTTGTATCGTGCTGAAATTAACAGTAACCAAACGACATTAATTTTTCATATCGTTTTTCAATTAATGTTTCAGCATCAAAAGCGGCAAGCTCGTTCAAATCTTTTTTCACTGCTTGCTTTAAAAAAGCCGCCATTTGATCAATATCACGATGTGCGCCACCTAATGGCTCTTCAACAATCGAGTCAATTAAACCTAATTCTTTAATACGGGTTGCTGTGATCCCCATGGCTTCTGCAGCCGTTGACGCTTTTTCTGCCGTTTTCCATAAGATTGATGCACAACCTTCTGGCGAAATTACCGAATAAGTAGAATATTGCAACATGTTAACACGATCACCAACACCAATTGCTAAGGCGCCACCAGAACCACCTTCACCAATTACGGTACAAACGATTGGAACCGTTAAACGCGCCATTACTTTCAAGTTAGTAGCAATTGCTTCACTTTGACCGCGCTCTTCAGCACCAATACCAGGGTAAGCACCCGGAGTGTCAATAAAGGTAACAATTGGCATATTAAATCGCTGCGCCATTTCCATTAAGCGTAAAGCTTTACGATAACCTTCAGGACGTGGCATACCAAAATTACGTTTAACTTTTTCGGTGGTTGTACGGCCTTTTTGCTGGCCAATCACCATCACAGTTTGTCCGTCTAAACGAGCAGTACCACCAATAATGGCTTTGTCATCGGCATAAGCACGATCACCAGCATATTCATCAAAATCTTCAAACACACGCTCAATATAATCTAAGGTATAAGGGCGTTGTGGATGACGAGCAACACGTGCTGTTTGCCATGGGTCTAAATTGGCAAAGATTTTTTTTGTTTGCTCTTTATTTTTTTCACGTAATTGTGAAATTTGATCTTCAAGATCAAGATCTAATTCTTGACCATTATTAACAATTTGAAGTTCTTCTATCTTGGCTTCAAGCTCAGCAATTGGCTGCTCGAAGTCTAAAAAATTTAATGACATATGTATAAAACCTAATGTAATTTCTGGCGCTATTATACACGTAAAAACGTGCAGGATAATAGCCGCAACTATTTAAATTGTAGAGTTAATTTATCTTCACCCAACAACATATTTAATTCGTGTAATAATTTATCATCTGGCGATACTCGCCATTGTACCCCTAACTCTAATAAAGCTTGTGCTTCTTCTCGCTGGTAATTAATGCGAACAGGACAGGTACCGTCTTTATATTGGGACAAAATCTGGTCAAATTTAGCTAAAAATTTGTCATCCACTTGGCTCTGCGTTATTGATAAATCTAACGATTCAACAAAATGTTCCCGCGCTTGCGCTATGGTCATAATATCTCTGCCAGACATTGTAAGGCCACCAGAGTAATCATCAAAGCTGACCTGTCCGGTACAGACTAAAATAGCGTCTTTTTCGATAATGTCTTCAAATTTTTCATAATCAGCAGGAAATAAGCGCACATCAATACGGGCACTTTTATCATCTAGCGTCACCAATGCCCAGCGCTGGCCCCGTTTATTTACCAAAACACGGACGGCAATAACCAAGCCAACGGCTGTTGCCGGTTTTTCTTTACTTGTTGGCTGCATCGCTACTAACCGACCAGAAGCATAGCGTTTAATTTCACTTAAATAACGATTGATCGGATGCCCAGTTAAATATAAACCTAAGGTTTCCCGTTCACCTTCAAGCCATTCAGGTTCCGGCCAAGGTGGCACTACTTTAAAGGCTTGGCGGGTATCTTCTGGTTCTTCATTAATTAACCCAAATAAATCGTGTTGTCCTAAGGCTTCGGCTTTAGCATGTTGATCGGCTGCGCGCATGGCATCAGACAAGGTTTCTTGTAAAGCAGCACGATGAGGTTTGCCATCGCTTAATTTAGGCCCTAACGCATCCATAGCGCCAGCTTTAATTAACCGCTCTAAAACACGGCGATTAATCTTCTTTAAATCAATACGGGCACAAAAATCAAATAAATCGGCAAATTCACCGCCCGCTTGCCGCGCTGCGATAATGGCTTCAATTGGGCCTTCACCAACCCCTTTAACCGCCCCTATACCATAAACAATTTGATTATCGTCGTTGACGGTAAATTTATAAGAGCCCGCGTTAACATCCGGCGGTAATAAAGTAATGCCCATGTTTTTACATTCATCAACTAGGGTCACTATTTTATCGGTATTATCCATATCCGCAGACATTACCGCGGCCATAAAAGGCGCTGGATAATGCGCTTTCATCCACAAGGTTTGATAAGAAACTAACGCATAAGCGGCCGAGTGGGATTTGTTAAAACCATAACCGGCAAACTTTTCTACCAAATCGAATATTTTCATGGCAAGTTCGCCATCAACACCACGATTTATCGCACCCTGTTCAAAACCGGCTCGCTGCTTTGCCATTTCTTCTGGTTTTTTCTTACCCATGGCACGGCGAAGCATGTCAGCACCACCAAGCGTATAGCCTGCAAGTACTTGGGCTATTTGCATAACCTGCTCTTGATAAAGAATAATACCGTAGGTTGGCTCAAGAATTGGTTTTAAATCTTCATGCTGCCAAGTTGAATCAGGGTATGATACTTCTTCACGGCCATGTTTTCGCTCAATGAAGTTATCCACCATGCCCGATTGCAAAGGTCCTGGCCTAAATAAAGCCACCAATGCGATAATATCTTCAAAGCAATCGGGTTTTAGCTTTTCAATCAGCGCTTTCATACCGCTGGATTCAAGTTGGAAAACCGCAGTAGTTTGCGCCGCTAATAACACTTTAAATGACTTGGGATCATCAAGTGGAATGCGCGCGATATTGATCGGCTCTTTGCCTTGTTTTAATAACTTTTCATCGGCTATTTCAATAGCCCACTGCAAAATAGTTAAAGTACGTAATCCTAAGAAATCGAACTTAACTAAACCGGCATCTTCAACATCGTTTTTATCAAATTGGGTAACTGGGTTTTTACCTTCATCATCACAATATAGGGGTGCAAAATCTGTGATGGTTGTAGGTGATATAACAACACCACCAGCATGTTTACCCGCATTACGCGTTGTGCCTTCAAGAATGCGGCACATGTCGATTAAATCTTTAACATCACTGTCTTGAGCATACGCTTCAGGTAAACGAGGTTCTTCTTCAAAAGCTTTAGCTAAGGTCATACCCGGATCACCCGGTATTAACTTAGAAATACGATCGACAAAACCATAAGGGTGACCAAGTACCCTGCCAACATCACGAATTACCGCTTTTGCTGCCATGGTACCAAAGGTAATAATTTGTGAAACGGCATCTCGACCATAAAGCTCCGCCACATGATCAATTACTTCATCACGTCGATCCATACAGAAATCGATATCAAAATCTGGCATTGACACCCGTTCAGGGTTTAAGAATCGTTCGAAAAGCAAATCGAATTCAAGTGGGTCAAGATCAGTAATTTTTTGTGCATAAGCCACTAATGACCCCGCCCCCGAACCACGCCCAGGACCAACCGGAATATTGTTATCTTTACTCCACTGAATAAACTCCATTACGATCAAGAAATAACCGGGAAAGCCCATGTTATTAATTACTTTAAGTTCAATATCTAAGCGTTCATCGTAAGGTTTACGTTTTTCAGCAAAATCAGGCGAGTTTTTATCAAAAAGAAAATCTAAGCGCTCTTCTAACCCTTCTTTTGATACTTTAATAAAGTATTCTTCGATGGGCATACCTTCGGTTGGAAAGTCGGGTAAAAAGTATTCCCCTAACCGAACGGTAACATTACAACGTTTAGCTATTTCCACCGAGTTTTGTAATGCTTCAGGAATATCAGCAAATAATTCGCACATTTCAGCTTCTGAACGTAAATATTGCTCAGGGCTATAACGTTTTGGTCGGCGTTTATCGTCTAAAGTGTAACCGTCATGTATGGCGACACGTATTTCATGGGCATCAAAATCTTCCGGTGCTAAAAACACCACTTCATTGGTCGCAACCACAGGAATGTTATGAAGCGTCGCTAATTCTACTGCTTGATGAAGGTAAGTTTCTTCATCTTCTCGTCCGGTACGTAGCAATTCAAGATAATAACAATTGGGAAAATACTGCTGATAAAAATCAACCATAGTATCAACTAAGGCTTGATTGCCTTTAATTAATACTTTGCCAAGATCCCCTTCTCTGCCACCCGATAATAAAATTAAACCGCTGGCATGCTCAATCAACCAAAGTTTATCAATTACCGGTTTATCTTGGATGGAGCCTCGTAAGTAGGCTTTTGAAATAAGTTCGGTTAAGTTTTTATAACCAACATTATCAGACGCTAAAATAACAAGGCGTGAAAGTTCATCGCCTAATTCATCACTTTTTACCCAAAAATCACTGCCAATAATCGGTTTAATACCAGCTCCATGAGCCGCATGATAAAATTTAACTAAACCACATAAATTGGTTTGATCGGTTAAGGCAATGGCCGGCATTTTTTCATCTGCCGCTTTAGCGATAATAGGCTTAACTTTTTTTAAGCCGTCACACATTGAAAAATCGCTATGAACACGCAAATGAATAAATTTGGGCGGGCAATACACTTCTGCGGCTTCGGCTTGTTCAATCACCTCTGACATCTAATTATTTCCCAGCCGCATTAACATTAACCTGAGCAAGAACATTCGCTACTGGTTTAAAACTTTTACGGTAATTGTCGAGCACACCTAAAGTGGTAATTTTTTCTAAATGAGCTTTAGTAGGATAACCCTTATGGGCAGCAAAACCATAATCAGGATATAGAGCATCAAGCTCGATCATATCTTGGTCGCGCGCCACTTTAGCAATGATGGAAGCCGCACTAATTTCTGCAACACGGCCATCACCTTTGATCACTGCTTGGCTTGGTGCATTAAATTTTGGTGTCCGATTACCATCAACTAAGACATAATCAGGCTCAATCGCTAAGCCGGCAACAGCACGCTGCATCGCAAGCATAGTTGCATGGAGAATATTAAGCGTATCAATTTCTTCCGGCGTTGCTCGTCCTATTGACCAAGCCAATGCATGTTGTTTAATTTCACTCGCCAGTAAGTTACGTTTTTTTTCTGATAATTTTTTTGAATCAGCCAATCCTGCAATAGGATTATCGGGGTCGAGAATAACCGCCGCGGTAACGACATCACCAACCAAAGGTCCTCTTCCTACTTCGTCGACACCAGCAATACAATAAGCAACAGGGTAAACAAACTCTGGTAAGTTTTTTTTATCAGTTGCCATTGCCATTAACCTTCTGTTGTCATTAAGGCGATAACCGCATCTGCCGATTTTTCGCTAGCATTTTGTTTAAGTTCGAGGTGGATCTGAGTAAAGGTTTCAATTAAATGCGTTTGATCCTGATAAAGGCGTTCATAGATCAACGGATAAATATGCTCAGCATCAACATTTAATTGTATTAATTCAGGTATAAGTTCTTTATTAACCATTAAGTTAGGTAAAGAAAACCACTTAAGTTTGATCATTTTTCTGATCAGGTAATAAGTTAACCAGTTCACTTTATAAACCACTACCATTGGGCGTTTGATCAATGCCGCTTCAAGTGTCACTGTTCCTGAGGCGATCATTAAACAATCGGCCGCAGCCATGACATCTTGGGTTTGATTAACAAAAGTAGTCACAGGTAAATCAGGCGCTATTTTCGCTTTCATGTCATTGAATTGCTGTAAGCGTTTTTCAGTGATCATCGGAGCGACAAAATGTAGCTCTGAGTCATTTTTATGTAGCTGTAATGCGGTTTGTAAAAATGGCTCTACTAACCTTGCTAGCTCGCCACCACGACTGCCCGGCATAATAGCTAATATTTTTTTATCTTGCGGTAAACCTAACTTAACTCTAGCGGCTGATTTATCAGAAAACATTGGTACATCATCAGCCAAAGTATGACCAACAAAAGTACAAGGAATTTGATGTTTGTCGTAAAAAGCTTTTTCAAAAGGTAATAGCGATAACACCATGTTAGTGGCACGAGCAATTTTAAAAATACGTTTTTCACGCCAAGCCCATACAGACGGACTAACATATTGCACCGTTTTAATACCTTTAGCTTTTAATTTTTCTTCTAAGGTTAAATTAAAATCCGGTGCATCTATCCCAATAAAAACATCGGGTTTATTGGTAGTGAAATAATCAACAAGCTCTTTGCGAACGGTTAATAAACGGCGTAAACGGCCTAATACTTCAACAATCCCCATCACCGCAAGCTCTTCCATAGCGTATAAACTTTGAAAACCTAATGCTTGCATTTTAGGGCCACCAATACCGACAAATTTGGCATCAGGACAATGTTTCAATAGAGCTGACATTAAGCCTGCTCCTAAGGTATCACCTGAATGTTCGCCAACAACTATGGCAAAAACAGGTGATTTTTTAATGATGGTATCAGGCATAATTTGATTAAGCTCAGTCACTGGTTTTTCTAACGAATAATTCCGCGACTTGAAGCTTGAATAAAGTCAGAAAATAACTTTATTTCTGGATGTTGTTCAGAAAGCTTAGCTAATGCAGCGATAGCCTCGTCAACACTATTACCTTGGCGATAAACCACTTTATAAGCACGTTTTATTTCACTGATAATTTCAGGACTAAAACCTCGGCGTTTTAACCCTTCTGAGTTTAACCCGAACGGTTTTGCCGCACTTCCTGATGCCATGACATACGGAGGAATATCTTTCAGTATTAATGAACTTGCAGCAACAAAACTATGAGCACCAATATGACAAAACTGATGAACCGCGGTCATGCCACCTAAAATTGCCCAATCTCCAACATGAACATGACCTGCAATTGAAGCATTGTTGGCTAAAATACAATGACTTCCAACCATACAATCATGCGCGACATGGGTATAAGCCATAAATAAGTTATTAGAGCCTATTTGTGTCAAACTATTATCTTGGATCGTTCCTCGATGAATAGTACAAGATTCACGAAAGGTATTATTATCACCAATAATTAATTGAGTTGGCTCACCTTTATATTTAAGGTCTTGGCACTCTTCACCAATAGAAGCAAACTGGAAAAAACGATTGCCTTTACCTATGGTTGTCGGCCCTTTAATAACAACATGTGAATTTAGCTCACAGTCGTCACCAATAATGACATCTTTGCCAATATAACAAAATGGCCCAATTTTAACGTTGTTACCAATTTGAGCCCCTGGATCAATAACAGCTAGTTCGCTAATCAACACTATAACACTCTTCTCGCACACATAAGATCGGCAGTACAAACCACTTTGCCATCCACTTTTGCTTCACAATAAAACTTCCACATACCACGGCGTTCTTTAATAAATTGCACGTGTAAATGCATAGTATCACCCGGCACAACCGGCTGTTTGAACTTGGCATTATCAATTGAAGCAAAAAGGTATAATTCTTTTTCGGCTTTATCTTGTGCCGTTTTAAAACCTAAAATACCGGTTGCTTGTGCCATTGCTTCAAGGATTAATACTCCTGGAAAAATAGCTAATTCAGGAAAATGACCGGTAAAAATAGGTTCATTAATAGAGATATTTTTTATTGCATGCAACCATTGCCCTGGTTCAAAATCAAGTACTCGGTCAACAAGTAACATAGGATATCTATGAGGAATAATGGTTTGAATTTCTTCAACTTTAATTACATTTTTAACTCTATCCAACTCAGTCATTCTGTTACTCTTTCTCTGCTTTTAAGTTGTCTAACTGGACCGTTAATGCTTTAACTTGCTCAGTCAATTTATCTAATTTGTTAATTCTAACATTATTTTTAAGCCAATCTCTATTCGTCATTGCTGGCATACCAGAAGAATAGACACCCGCGCTGGTGATCGATTTAATCACCATGGTATTACCAGTGATCATAACTTTATCAGCAATGGTAAGGTGTCCCGCAATAGCGACACAACCACCAATAGTACAATTAGCACCAATGGTGGTACTACCTGCAACCGCAGTGCAAGCCGCAATACAGGAGTTTTGACCAACAACCGCGTTATGACCTATTTGAATTTGGTTATCAAGAATAACCCCATCATGGATTTCAGTATTATCTAACGCACCACGGTCAATCGTGGTACTAGCACCAATTTCTACCTTGTTGCCTATGATCACAGTACCTAGCTGAGGTATTTTCAACCATTGCCCTTGATGATTAGCATAGCCAAAACCATCAGCGCCAATAACAGAGCCAGCCTGAATTAAACAATCATGACCTATTTCAACGTTATGATAAATTGTTACGTTGGCCCAGCACTTAGTATTTTCAGCAACTTTAACGGATTTACCGATAAAACAATTCGCGCCAATAACCACGTTATCAGCTAACTCAACACCTGATTCAACAACACTATTAGCACCAATACAGACACCTTTACCCAATATCGCGTCATCGGCAATAACGGCACTTGGATGAATATTATCAGCAGGATTTGGTGTTGTATCCAGTAACTGTGCTGTCAAGGCAAACCCTAAATAAGGGTTGTCCATCACCAGCTTATTTCCTGAAAAATCTGCTTGGCAATCTGCCGCTAAAATAACCGCACTGGCTAAAGTAGTTGATAATTGTTTTTTGTATTTTTTATTGGCAAGAAAAGCGACTTGTCCACGCTCGGCTGATGCTAACGTAGCAAGGCTACTGATCAAGCAATTTTCATCGCCTTCAACAGTAGCCCCAATTTTTTCAGCAATTTCTTTAAGGGTAAAACTTAATGACATTATTTTAATTTGCTTACTTGCTCAACCACTTGGTTTGAAATATCGAGTTCAGGCTTAACAAACGTTGCTGTTTCTGCACGTAAAATAAGATCGTATTTTTCTTTCGCGGCAATATTATCAATCGCTTGCTTAACTAAACCTAATAACTTATTGGTTTCTTCGTTTTGACGCGCTTGAGATTTTTGCTGTAACGCTTTCCCTTTTTCTTGATAAGCCTTATAAAGTTCCATAATTTCTTTATCAAGGGCTTCAATGTCTTTTTTAGCCATTAAAGCAGAATCACGCTTTTTCTTTTCTTGGTTATATTTAATGTCTTGCTCTAATTTAGCAATTTCAGCACCATCATCTTGAAACTCAGCTTTTAATGCTTCAACCATTTTTGCTGTTTGTGGTAATTGTTGCATAACCGCTTGAATATCCACAACCGCTAACTTTTGCTCTGCTGATGCAGACGCTGCTAATAATGCACTTGAAGCGGCAACCGTGAATACTACTGATTTAATAAACTTGTTCAATGTGTTCTCCTAAAACTTGGTAAATGGACTTATTAATTAGAATGTTTGTCCAATGTTAAAACTAAAGAAACTAGTATCGTCACTATCTTCTTTTTTAAGTGGTTTTGCAAAGCTAAATATCATCGGTCCCATCGGTGATAACCACTGAAGTGATAAACCGGCAGAACTACGATATCGACCAATATCAGAATAATCATCAATTTTACTAAACTGATCCTCTGCTAAATCACGATAATCGTCAAGGTTAAATTCAGTATCCCATACAGTGCCAACATCAACAAATAAACTTGTGCGCACTGAGTTTGAATACCCTTCATCTAAAAATGGAATTGGGAAGATAAGTTCAATACCACCTAGAACTTTTGCATTACCACCAACCGCACGTAGGTTTTGTGTTGACTCGATACGGTCATGATCTGGTCCTAAACAACATATAGCGCCGCTACCTAATGGATCTGACGGATTAGGAATGGCGGTTGCACTTCGGTAAATCGGACGTGGACCTATGATATTGGTTTCAAAACCACGTAAGGTATCGGCACCACCAGCACGGAAGTTTTCCCAAAATGGTAATAATTGATCATTGCCACGATAAGAGCCATAACCATTACCATAACCAAATTCAAAGCGAGTTAAGAAGCTCCAACGTTGATCTCGCGATAATGGGAAATACCATTTAGCATCTAAGTTTAATTTAAAATAATTTACGTCTGAATTAGGCGTTGTTACTTTAAAGCCTAATGACTGCATTGAACCTGCCGTAGGGAAAGTACCACGGTTTAAGGTTGAGCGTGAAATACCTAAGTTCAAATCAAAGGTGTCAAACTCAAGACCTGAGTCAGGGTTTTCTAAGTCAATATATAAGTCGTAAAATGCTTGTATTTGCTCGTAAGAACGTAGTTTAGTAATACCGTTATGTTTGTAACCTACGCCCATACTTAATCGAACATACTCGTTAATTGGGAAGCCCCAAGTTAAACCAACACCGTAGGTTTTATTGTTGTATTTAGCTAAGTTAGCGTTACCGGCATCAAACTCGGTATAAAATAAATTACCACCTAATGACACACCATCAATAGTAAAATAAGGATCGGTATAAGTTACATTCGCCGTACGTGAATAACTCACGGTATTTAAACTTAAACCTAAACGATTACCGGTACCTAAGAAGTTATTTTGCTGAATACCTGCATTTAAACTCATTTTAGTAGTAGAGCCATAACCGATACCGGCAGTAAATGAACCTGAAGGCTGCTCTTTTACCGTGAAATCAACATCAACTTTATCTTCTTCTTCCGGTAATTGAATAGTTTCAAACTCTACCGTTTCTAAATAAGGTAAACGTTGTAAACGGGCTTTTGAGCCTTCAACAAGACTGTTTGATAACCACGCCCCTTCCATTTGACGCATTTCTCGGCGTAATACTTCATCAGCTGTAACGGTATTACCTGTGATGTTAATACGGTTAACATAAATTCGTTTACCTGGGTCAACCGAGATAGATAACTTAACGGTATGATCTTCGTCGTTAATATCAGGAATTGTCGTAACTTTAGGGTAAGCATAACCATAACGGCCTAGAAACTTACTGATCGACTCTTCCGTATAAGTCACTAAAGCACCATTGTATAAGGTATCTTTTTGGATAGGGTTTAAGCTTCTAATAATCGGTTCAAAGCCCGCCATATCACCAATAAAGTCAACTTCACTAACGGTGTATTGTTCACCTTCAGTAATATTTAACGAAATATAAACACCTTCTTTATTCGGTGTCATTGATACTTGTGTAGAATCAACTTTATAACGTAAATAACCACGATCTAAATAATAGCTCTCAATGGTTTCTTTATCGCCTTGTAAGGTTTGCTTTTGATATCTGTCTTGCGCCATGATATCCCACCAAGGCGAATCAAATTTCAATTCTATTTTACTGAGTAGTTCTTCATCGGTAAAAACTTCATTACCAACAACATTAATTTGTTCAATGGCAGCGGCATCACCTTCATTAAAAACAAATTTCACACTGACTCGGTTTCTTGGTAAATAGGTAATTTCTGACTTTACATTGGCATTGTATTTACCAATACCATGATAGAAGTCTTCTAAACCCATTTCTAAATTCGTTAATACGGTTTTGTCGAGGGTTTCACCAATGCGAATATTATTTTCATCTAAACTTTCAGTTAGCTGCTCGTCTTTGATGTCTTTGTTGCCATCAAATTCAATTTCACTAATAGTTTCACGTTCTTTAACTTTATAAATAACTCGATTACCGTCACGGTATACCACGATATTGTTAAAGTGACCTGATTTAAATAATCGTCTTACCGATTGAGAAATACGAAAGTCATCTAACGTATCGCCAATATTAAAAGGAATGTGAGTTAAAGCTGCACCTAAAGCTACACGTTGCAGGCCTTTGACTTGAATATCTTCAACCTTAAAATCTTCAGCTAACGTAGCTGAACTTAAAAGGGCCAATGATGCTGCAATAGCTAATTTTTTTATTATCATAAATGTAAACTTAATCTACTTCTAATTCATTACAATCGGGAAATATCATTTAATAAAGCAAACGCCATTAAACTAAATAATGCTATAGCACCAAACCGAAAACCTATCGCTTGGATTTTTTCAGGCACAGGCTTTCCTGTTAAAAGCTCTATAAGGTAATAGAGTAAGTGCCCGCCATCAAGTACTGGTAGTGGTAAAAGGTTAAAAATACCTAAATTTATACTAAAAAAGGCAATAAAGCTTAAAAAATAAACAAAACTTACCCCAGCACTGTTACCTGCTCCTTGAGCAATCCCGATAGGACCACTCAAATTTTTAGCTGAAATATCACCGGTGATTAATTTACCTATCATTTCAAAAGATAATTTGGTGACATCCCAGGTTTTTTCAATGCCTTTACCAAAGGAGTCAAAAAAACCATACGTTAAATCAAAACGATATTGCTCTGGCCATTCATCACGTACTCGACCAATTCCTAAATAACCAATGGTTTGGTTATCTTTTACTTTATTCGCTAATTGAATCGCTAAGGTTTTTTCCAAGCCCTTACGTTCAACTTTCAATTCAATATCAGCATTTGCTAAGGCTTGAATTTTGTCAGTAAAATTTTCACAGCGCGGTTGTACTAAGCTATCATTAAGCGCCAACAATTTATCACCAGAGAGTAAGCCGCCAAGCTCAGCTGGGCTATTTTTTGCTACTTGCCCAATCACACAAGTTCCTTTAGGAACATACGGCATAATGCCTAAACTGTGCATAGCTGTCATTTTTTCTGGTTGATATTGCCAGTTAGCTATATTTAGTGTGGTTGGCTTTATATACTGACTTTCAAAACTCTTGGTTTTAATGGTGACGGCATCATTGCCTGTTTCCGCCACTAACGCCATATTAACATCTTGCCAAGTAACCACCTTTCGGCCGCCTACTTCAACAATTTGACTATTGATCGGTAGCTCAGCTTTGGCCGCAATAGAGTTAGCTGTTAACTCACCAATCACAGGTTTTATCGCTGGAGAGCCGATAAAAAAAACAAAATAAAAAGCCACTATCGCTAATAAAAAGTTAGCTAAAGGGCCTGCCGCAATTATAGCAATGCGTTGATAAACAGATTTTGAGTTAAAGGTTTTATCTTTATCTTCAGGCTTGACGTCATCAACACGCTCATCAAGCATTTTGACATAACCGCCTAATGGAATAGCAGCGATGACATATTCAGTGCCATGTTTATCATATTTTCGCCATAACGCTTTGCCAAAACCAATAGAAAAACGCTCAACTTTAACGCCACATCTACGGGCAACCCAAAAGTGACCATATTCATGAAAAGTAACCAGCACACCAATGGCAATAATAAAAGCGGCTATATTCCAAAAAAAATCAAACATGCTAAGTCAAATTCACTTCTTTAGTTAACAACGAACGGGCAAATATTCTGACAGTTTGATCTAAGGCAATAACATCATCAATATTGGCTACACTTTGTGAGACAAATTTTTTCACAGAAGTTTCATTTATTTTGTAGATATCGGTAAATTTTATTTTTTTGTTCAAAAAGGCATCAACGGCAATTTCATTCGCTGCATTTAATGCCGTACAGGCAGCTTGCCCCTGTTTACAGGCATCTATCGCTAATTTTAAGTTTGGATATTTTTCAAAATCTGGTGCTTGAAACTCGAATGAACAAGTATTAAAAAAATCTAAATCATCAACACCGGCATCAATACGCTCGGGGTAAGCTAAGGCATGTGCTATTGGTGTTCGCATATCAGGGTTACCCATTTGTGCTAACACTGAACCATCAACATACTGCACCATAGAATGTATGGTACTTTGTGGATGCAGCACAACTTGAATATCTTCAGGTTCCAAATTAAATAGCCATTTAGCTTCAATAAGCTCTAAGCCTTTATTCATCATAGTGGCTGAGTCTACCGAAATTTTTCGCCCCATATCCCAATTAGGATGGGCACATGCTTCTTCCGGCGTAACCGCTGATAAAGTGGCGTTATCACGTAATCGAAACGGACCACCTGAGCCGGTTAATAATATTTTTTTAATACCTTTTGTTTTTAATTGGCATAAACCTGGGCGTGCTTGTTCTGATTCAGGTAAACATTGGAAGATTGCATTATGCTCGCTGTCGATAGGCAATAATTGCGCACCGGAATTTTGCATAGCTTCAATAAAAATGGCACCCGAAGTGACTAGTGCTTCTTTATTTGCCAGCAATACACGCTTACCTGCTTTCACCGCTTCATAAGTTGATACCAACCCTGTAGCACCAACAATGGCTGCCATGACTGAATCTACGGTTGGTGATGTGGCTAATCTAACTAAAGCGTCTTGCCCTGATAACACCTCAATATTAAGTTCAGTTTCGTTTAATAAGGCACTTAATTGTTGAGCATGTGGTTCTGAAACTAAGACAACAGTTTCAGGTTTAAATTGACAACATTGCTCAAACATACGCTGAACATTAGTGTTAGCGGCTAAGCTTTCGATGATAAATTTAGTCGGATGACGAGCGACAACATCTAAGGTGCTTTCACCAATAGAACCTGTTGAACCTAAAACACAAAGCCGTTGTAAAGCCACTAGTTACCAACCAAAATATAAAAAACATAAGGCAAAGATAGGTGCTGTTGCCGTTAAACTATCGATACGATCTAAGATACCACCATGACCAGGTAAAATACTGCCACTGTCTTTAACACCCGCTTGGCGCTTAAACATACTTTCGTTTAAATCACCTAAAACCGAAATTGTGGTAATTAATACCGTTACCCCTAAAACCGTCATATATTGCGCTGTTTGCCAACTAAGTACGCTGCCTAAAATAAGCACCATAACACAAGCGCACACAATTCCCCCTAAAAAGCCTTCTAGGGTTTTACCTGGGCTGACATTGGGTAATAATTTTCGTTTACCAAGTGATTTACCAACAAAATAAGCGCCTACATCAGCACTCCAAACCAGTAAAAATAAGAACATGATCAGTTGCGCACCATGATAAGTGCTGGTTTGATAGTCATAACTACGTAACACCAAAAAAGCAACCCAAGTCGGTAAAAGCGTTAACCAACCAAACAAGCCTCGAACTGAACGATGGCTTGACCAAAAAGTGCTACATCTAGGATAAACATAAGTAAGAAATGCGGATAAACACCACCAAATAACCGATAACCAAAGAATGTATTCAACATTTTTAGTTAACTCACCGGTAGCTGACCATAGCTGTTCTGCCGGTAATAAACGCCATAAACAAGCCAAAATAACGACATTGGATAAAACAAAAGCACAACGTTTGCCAAAGGAGTTAAACCCCATTAATGGCCCCCACTCCCATGCACCTATGCCTATTAAGGCAACCAATAAAATAGCAAAGTAGTTTAAAGGTAAATAAAATATTGCGCAGATTGCCGCTGGTGCTAAAACCAATGCGGTTAAGATTCTTTTAATTAACAAGGCGAGTCCTTTTTTTAATTATTATTTTCTTTTATTTGGTCACCGGTTTTACCGAACCGTCGCTCACGTTGTTTGAACGTTGACATGGCTTTAATAAATTCATCGTCATTAAAATCCGGCCATAAAACATCGGTAAAATAAAATTCAGCATAAGCTGATTGCCATAATAAGAAATTACTAATGCGATAATCGCCCCCGGTTCGGATCAGTAAATCTAATTCAGGCAAACCAAATAAGCTTGTTTTTTCATTTAGGCTTGTTTCATCAATATCATCAATTGATATTTGCTTATCAAGCACTTGCTGAGCTAACTGTTTAGCCGCATGACTAATATCCCAACGACCGCCATAGTTTGCCGCAACCGATAAGACTAAACCATTATTATCTGCGGTTAATTGCTCCGCATCCGTGATTTTCTTCTGTAATTTATCAGAAAAGCGGCTTAAGTCACCAATCACTTGAAATTTAATTTCATTTTTATGTAATCGCTTAACTTCACGAGTTAGCACATACATAAACAAATCCATTAGAACGCTAACTTCCGACGCCGGTCTTTTCCAGTTTTCACTGCTAAAAGCAAACAAGGTAAGTGCTTTTACCCCATGTTCCCTGGCTGTTTTTACCGCCGCACGAACAGATTCAACCCCTTGTTTATGACCGATAACCCGTGATTTACCTCGCTGTTGAGCCCAACGACCGTTACCGTCCATAATAATGGCAACATGTTGTGGTACAGGTTGTAGTTCAGAGGGTGCTTCCAATTCTTTAACGTTCGTCATGATCTCTAAATTTACCGCTAGACAATAAATACAAAAACGCCGTAACAGTCATGTTCGGCGTTTTTACAGGCTTAATTAAAAGCTTAAATTTCCATTAATTCTTTTTCTTTTTCAGCAAGAATAGCATCAACTTTTTTAACGTATTCGTCAGTGATTTTTTGAATTTCGTCTTCTGATTGACGTAACTCATCATCGCTAATTTCTTTTTCTTTATTTAAGCTTTTTAAGTCAGAGTTAGAATCACGACGAATATTACGAATAGCAATTTTTCCGTTTTCAGCTTCACCACGTACAACTTTAACTAAATCTTTACGACGTTCTTCAGTTAATGGTGGTAATGGAATACGAATTAATGTGCCTTGCGATGAAGGGTTTAAACCAAGATCAGATGAAAGAATTGCTTTTTCAACCGCACTGATCATGCTTTTGTCAAAAACCGTAATAGCTAATGTTCGAGCATCGGCAACCGACACGTTACCTACTTGGTTTAATGGTGTGTCCATTCCATAATATTCAATTGTAATATTATCTAATAATGATGGATGCGCACGACCCGTTCTAATTTTATTTAAATTGGTTTTAAGTGAGTCAATACTCTTGCCCATTCTTTCTTGAGCACTCTGTTTGATTTCGTTTATCACGCGTAAATTCCTTAAACTATTACATTCTTAAACTATGGCTAATTTATAATTTTTAAAACCTTTTTATTGTTCACTTACCATGAACAATTAAGCAAAGTTTTCCGCATGATCAATCGTTGTACCTTCATCATCACCCATAATTACTGCTTTTAAAGCTCCAGGTTTGTTCATGTTAAACACACGAATAGGCATATTGTGATCACGCGCTAAAGTAAAGGCCGCTAAGTCCATTACTTTTAATTCTTTTTCAAGTACTTCTTGATACGTTAAGTTACTGTATAACTCAGCTTCTGGATTTTTAACTGGATCGGCAGAATAGATACCATCAACCTTAGTTGCCTTTAATACCGCATCAGCTTGAATTTCAATACCGCGTAAACACGCTGCTGAATCTGTGGTAAAAAATGGGTTGCCCGTACCAGCACTGAAAATAACAACGCGGCCAGACTTTAATAAACTGATTGCTTCAGCCCAATTGTATGTGTCACTAACACCAGCTAGGTCAATCGCAGACATTAAACGAGCATTCACAAACGCACGATGTAAAGCATCACGCATCGCTAAACCGTTCATTACGGTCGCTAACATACCCATTTGGTCGCCAACAACACGATTCATACCGGCTTCTGCTAAACCTGCGCCACGGAACAAGTTACCGCCACCAATGACCAAACCAACTTGAATGCCCATTTCAACTAATTCTTTGATTTCTTGAGCCATACGATCTAAAACTTTTGGATCAATACCAAAACTTTCTTCTCCCATTAGGGCTTCACCGCTAAGTTTTAAAAGAATTCGACGATATGTAGGTTTAAGGTTGGTAGTCATAAAACAATCCTGTAGGTAAAAAAATAGCCAAGACCAAATTTGGCCGCGGCTATTTTAATACGTTTATCTCAGTCACGAAAGCCTTAACTGAAAAAAGTCGGTTTTAATATACTTTTATCTGCCAATTAGCACAAATACGTTCAAAAAACAGGCATAAAAAAAGCGTTCAAATGAACGCTTTTTGAAATCGTTATTAAAAATTAAGCTTTTGCTTTAGCAGCAGCTACTTGAGCTTCAACTTCAGCAGCAAAATTTTCTTCTTTCTTCTCAATACCTTCACCCACTTCTAAACGGATAAATGTAGAAACAGAAAGACCTTTTTCTTTTAAGATTTCACCAACAGATTTCTTTGGTTCCATGATAAAAGGTTGACCTGTTAAAGAAACTTCACCGGTGAATTTCTTCATACGGCCAGTAACCATTTTCTCAGCGATTTCTTGAGGCTTACCTTCATTCATCGCGATTTCGATTTGGATAGCTTTTTCTTTTTCAACTACGTCAGCTGGAACATCATCTGGTGTTACATATTCAGGCTTGCTCGCTGCAACGTGCATTGCAATGTGCTTAAGACCTTCAGCATCACCTTCACCAGCAACAACAACACCAATAGTGCCACCGTGGATGTATGAAGCTAATGAAACACCTTCAACATACTCAACACGACGAACGTTGATGTTTTCACCAATTTTGGTTACTAACGCAATACGTTGCTCTTCGAATTGTGCTTGTAAATCAGCAATCGCTAATTTAGAAGCTAATGCAGCATCAGCTACTTCGTTAGCAAATGCTAAGAAGTTTGCATCTTTAGCTACGAAATCAGTTTGACAGTTAACTTCAACTAACGCCGCAACACCGCCGTCAGTTTTAATTAAAATAGCACCTTCAGCTGCAATGTTACCTGCTTTTTTAGCTGCTTTTGCTTGACCTGATTTACGCATGTTTTCAATGGCTAAATCGATGTCACCATCAGTTTCTTGTAAAGCTTTTTTACAATCCATCATGCCCGCGCCAGTGCGGTCACGAAGTTCTTTAACTTGTTTAGCAGTAATTGCCATCAGTTATTCCTCAAATTTTCAGATAAGTTTTTACTTGGTATCTTGCTAAAAATTAACACGATACCAAGTCGATTTTATGACAAAGTAATGAATTACTCAGTTTCTACGAAACCGTCTTTCTCAGCTTGTACAGAGATGTTTTGCTCGCGACCTTCTAAAGCAGCGTTAGCAGCAGAATCTGTGTATAAAGTGATAGCGCGGATCGCATCATCGTTACCTGGAACGATGTAATCAACACCATCTGGATTTGAGTTAGTATCAACTACAGCAATTACTGGAATGCCTAAGTTGTTAGCTTCTTTAATAGCAATGTGTTCATGGTCAGCATCGATAACGAAGATAGCGTCTGGTAAGCCACCCATGTTTTTGATACCACCTAAGCTTTTTTCAAGCTTTTCCATTTCACGAGTACGCATTAAAGCTTCTTTTTTAGTTAATGCATCAAAAGTACCGTCAGTGCTTTGTGATTCAAGATCTTTTAAACGCTTGATAGATTGACGAACTGTTTTCCAGTTAGTCAACATACCACCTAACCAACGGTGGTTAACGTAGAATTGGTCACATTTGATTGCTGATTCTTTGATTGCATCACTTGCCGCGCGCTTAGTACCAACGAATAAAATTTTACCTTTCTTAGATGAAACACCTGATAAGAAAGCTAAAGCTTCGTTGAACATAGGAACAGTTTGTTCTAAGTTGATGATATGAACTTTATCACGAGCACCAAAAATGTAAGATTTCATTTTTGGATTCCAGTAACGAGTTTTGTGACCGAAATGAACACCTGCTTTAAGCATGTCGCGCATAGAAACGTTTGGCATAATATTTTTCCTTGGGGGTTAAGCGTTCATACATCCAATATACTCGACCCTTATGCATATAAATGCTGAGCACCCCGGTATACCTTTGCTAGATGTATGTGAGTTTAATTTAAGAACAGACATTATTGTATGTTCAAGTTAGGCTAAAACTACTACCTAAAACCTTTTATTATCTTTTGGTATGTTAACCTCAAGCAACAAACTGTATTTAGGCACAGAAATAGCGGCGCACTTTATACCATATAGCGCAGCTTTTAACCAGTATTTTTTCTATTAACCCAAGGGTCTGTTAATCTTTGTTTATATTTTCAGCAATAGGCTATTTTTAGTGATAGCAAAGCAGAATGAACGTTGTTTGGTTATTCCAAATGAGTGAAATTCTAATGCAGCTAGCGCAAAAAATAGCCATTGCACTATGCATTATGCACTGAGGGCTGAGGCTAAAATCGCTTTACTCGGCGTTAAAAATTATTGGTTTAGATGACTAAACGACATAATTTCAGCCTTGATTAAATCGATTTTATCTCTCA